>JBDHVF010000015.1:0-27142 GCA_039809605.1 Polyangiales bacterium
CGCCTCGCTCTCGGTCTCCACCACCCCGTGCTCGTGCAGCAGCCGCTCGAGGATCTCCTTCGCAAGCTCGTCGAACACCGCCATGACAGCAGCCGAGTGCGCGGCCCGTGCCATGCATCGAAACACCTTTTCAGAAGGCACTTCGCAAGACAGGGGGGTGGCGGATCGGGGTGGCGGGTGGCGGCGACGGGGTGGCGACCCGCCACCGGACGAACGGATCGCTCACGCGTCCCCGACGGCCGCGCATTCATGCGCGCCTGGAGCGCCCCCTGCGCGCGCCGCCCTCTCCTGCGCCCACTTGGCCCCGCTCGCGCTACGCCGACGTGCGGAGCCCCCATGACGCGCGGAGCCTCTCCCCCGCGTCCTCTTCGATCGCGTCGGCGCCCTTCGCGAACTCGAGGAACGCCTCGCGGAGCGCGGCCCGTCGTCCGTCGCGCACCTCGTCGAGCACGCAGGCGATGCCTTCGACGCGCACCGCGCCTCCGTCGACGGCGCGCTCGGGGTGCAGCGCGTGCCCGTGCAGCGTCACCTCGGGCCAGCGGCACATGAACGCGACGCAGTCGACCACGCCGGGGCCGCCGCGCTCCCGCGGCTCGAGCTCGATCAGCTCGAACTCGATGAGCTCGGCGACGCGCGAGAGCCGCAGCCCCTCGAAGTCGGCGACGGCGTCGACGTCGCGCATCGTCTCGATGCCGAGCAGGTGGTCGCGCAGGTCCATCGCGTCGGCGTCGGGGTGGTCGTAGCCCCCCTCGCCCGTGACGTACGGGTCGTTCGCCGCGAACACGTCGATGCCGAGCCCGCTCGCGCCGCAGCCCTCGTAGGGGCAGCCCTGCATCGCGCCGAAGAAGTCGCGCGCCGCGTCGCGCCCGAAGAACGTGCGGTGGCAGTGCTGGCACCAGTACTCCTCGTCCGCGACGAGCGTGCCGTTCGAGAGGTCGTCGTGTTCCGTGTCGCAGAGTTCGAGACGCATCGTGAGGCTCCCCATGGGTTCGCGCGCCGGTCGATCCGGCGTCGCGACGCACGTTCATCACGGCGCGTGCCATGCGCGCAGACGGCTGTAATTCATGCACTTCGCGAATCGCGGGGGTGGCGGATCGGGGTGGCGGGAGGGTGGCGACGGGGTGGCGGGCCGCCACCGGAACACGTCTGCCGGTCGAGCGGCACACGTGTTCCGGTCGGCTCGGCGCGCGCGCGACCCGAGCGCCATTTCAGCGCTTGCCATCGCCGCGCGCGCGGAACTACGCTGCGCGCCGCTCCCACCCACGAATACCCACCGAGGGGACTGCGATGCGCACGACGGGAATCGCTACACGGCTCACGTTGATCACGTGCCTGGCGCTCGGCTCCGCGGCCGTCACGGGCTGCGACGACGAGAACGACCCTGCCACCCACGTCAAGAAGCTCGACGCCGACAACCGGCGCCCCGCGGCCATGCGCAAGCTGCGCGAGATGTTCCAGTCGCGGCTCTCGACGGCGAGGCCGCCCGACAACGTCGACGACCCGCAGGTCAAGCAGTTCCTCGACGCCGTGCTGCCCGCCGTGGTCACGGCCTTCAACGCCCACCCCGAGGAGGTCTCCACCCGCAAGGAGGCCATCGAGATCCTCGCGGGCTCGCACGACCCGCGCGCCATCCCCGCGCTCATCAACGCGCTGCAGTTCCACGTGGGCAACAGCGACTCCGAGCGCATCGCGCTGCGCGCCGCACAGGCCCTCAAGGAGCTGCACCCGACCAACAACCCCTCGGTCGTGCAGGCCCTGCTCGCCACCATCGACCGCGCGAGCGCCAACTCGGGCAACAGCCCCGCGATCCGCGAGAGCGTGGTGAGCGCCCTCGGGCTCATCGGCGACCGCTCCGCCGTCGAGACCCTCAAGCGCCTGCTCCAGCGGCCCATCCGCGATCAAGAGATCCGCACCGCGCGCGCCTCGGCCGACGCCCTCGGGCTCATCGGCGACCCGAGCGCCGCCGACGCGCTGGTGTACGGGCTCTACCTCAACATCCGCACGGGCGCGACGCGCGCCAACGCCTACAACAACTGCGCGCGCGCCCTGGTGCGCCTCGGGCCCGACGCGGCCGTGCCCCGGCTCATCGCCACGGTCAACGGCGAGAACGTGCTGGTGAACGACCTCCTGCACTCGTACGAGACCGAGCCGGGCATGCCGCCGATGCCGCCGGGGTTCATGAAGGCCCAGGCCATCGACGTGCTGCGCAACTTCGCCGACCCGCGGGCCATCGACGCGCTCACGGCCCGCCTGCGCGACCGGCAGGAGGTCGCCAACGTGCGCGCCGCCGCCGCCGAGGCGCTGGCCTACACGGGGCTCAGCATCGCGCGCGACGACCCGCGCCGCGCTGCCATCTTCGACTCGATCGCGGCGGTCTTCAACGAGGCCCCGCCGGGCGACGAGCACGACATGGCCGCGCAGGTGGCGCCCGCGCTGGTGATCCTCGGCGACCCGCGCGCGCCCGCGCTCATCACCCGGAGGCTTCAGGACAGGGCCCTTCAGCCCACCAACATGACCCTCGCGCGCATGGCGCTGCTGATGCCGCTCGCGAGCGCGATCCGCCACGCGGACTTCGCGAACTTCGACCGCATCGCGCAGACCACGCAGGGGCAGCTCGAGCAGACGGTGCGCGAAGACCCCGGCGCCGAGGAGGAGGTGCGCCCGGTGCTCACGCAGCTCGCGGCGATCCGCGCGGTGGCCTCGGTGGCGCGCGACTGCGAAGACGGCCAGATCGCGTGCTACCAGCAGAAGCTCTCGGACCAGGACAAGAACGTGGTCCGCAAGGCCGCGTACATGATCGCGTGGACGGGCTCGGAGAACGCCGACGCGCGCAACGCGCTCCTGGCGCGGGCCGACATCCCCGACATGATGGTGCGACGGTCGATCCATACGGCGATCGACTCGCTCTCGCCCCACGGCTGCGCCGAGTGCATCACGCGCCTCGAGTCGGTGATCCAGAGCGAGCAGGGGCAGGAGAGCAAGTCGGTGATGCACCTCGAGGCGCAGATGCTCATCGCCCGGCTGCGCAACCGCCACTGACCCTGACATTCTCCCCGCGTCGCTCCCCCTAGCACTTCTCCCCGGCGCCCTGATAACGTGCGCGCCGTGATTCGTCTGGAGGTCGAACAGGGAGACGCCCGCGGTCGTCAGCTCGAGCGAGAGACGCCCGAGGTCACCGTCGGCCGCGCCCCCACGTCGGACCTCGTGCTGCCCGACTGGCACATCTCGGGCTCGCACGGCTCGCTGGTGGTCGACCCCCAGACGGGCGCGCTGCGCTTCGTCGACAACCACAGCACCAACGGCTCGCGCGTGCGCCGCGGCACGTCGCTCCTGCCCGTCGACGCGAGCAACGAACACTCCATCGAGCTTCAGACGGGCGACCGGTTGCTCCTCGGCAGCCCCGACCACCCGGTGGTGGTGCGCGTGACGTACGTCTCCGCGGTGCCGCGCGTGGTGGCGCCGGGCGAGACGGCGCCGACGCTGCCGCCGGGCCACTCCGTGCTGCGCGCGCCCACGGTGCCCAACCCCCCCGAGCCCGAGGCGCGCGTGGTGGCGCTGCGCCCGGTGGCCTCGGTGGGCGAGGCCAACAAGTCGATCGAGGGAGACCCCGTCTCGCTCAAGACCCTCTTGAGCTCGACGCGCGAGCTCTCGGGCGCGCTCGAGCTCGACGAGGTGCTCGACGCGATCGAGCGCGCGGTGTTCGACACCGTGCCCCGCGCCACGCACCTCACCGTGGTGCTGCGCGACGAGAGCGGCGGCGAGCGGCCCGAGTACGTGCCCGTCACCACGCGCGTGCGCGACAAGTCGCAGCCCCCGCCCGAGGTGATCCCCACGGCGCGGAGCGTGGTGCGCAAGGTCATCGAGCAGCGCGCCGCGGTGCTCGCGGCCGACGCGCTGCGCGAGGTCGGCGAGACGGCCAGCATCATGGGCGCCAAGATCCTCTCGACGATGGCCGTGCCCCTCTGGAAGGGCGACGACATCCTCGGGGTGCTCCAGGTCGACAACCGCGCGAGCGCGGGGATCTTCAAGGAGCGCGACCTCGACCTCCTGATGCTGGTGGCGCAGCAGGCGTCGCTCGCGGTGGCCAACGCGCGGCTCTACAAGCGCGTGAGCATCGCCGAGGCGAGCGCGCGCAGCGAGAACAGCTTTCTCAAGCAGCGCGCGCAGAAGAGGTTCGAGGGCATCATCGGCGACTCGTCGGCGATGCGCTCGCTCTTCGAGAAGCTCTCGAAGGTGATCGACACGCGCGTCACCGTGCTCGTCGAGGGCGAGACGGGCACGGGCAAGGAGCTCGTCGCGTCGGCGATCCACTACCAGTCGCGCCGCAAGGACAAGCTCTTCATCGCGCAGAACTGCGCGGCGCTGCCCGAGAACCTGCTCGAGAGCGAGCTCTTCGGGCACAAGAAGGGCTCGTTCACGGGCGCCACCGAGGACAAGAAGGGCCTCTTCGAACTGGCCGACGGCGGCACGCTCTTTCTCGACGAGATCGGCGAGATGCCCCTGTCGCTCCAGGCCAAGATCCTGCGGGTCTTGCAAGAGGGCGAGGTGCGGCCCGTCGGCTCGGGCGTCACGCGCCAGGTCGACGTGCGCATCGTGGCGGCCACCAACCGCAACCTCGAGAAGGAGGTCGCCGCGGGGCGCTTCCGCCAGGACCTCTACTACAGGCTCCAGGTCTTCCCCGTGCGCATCCCGGCGCTGCGCGAGCGGCGCGACGACATCCCGCTGCTCGCCAACCACTTTCTCAAGCGCTACTCGCACGAGCTCGGCAAGCAGATCGCGGGCTTCTCGCAGCAGACCATGGAGCTGCTCATGAGCTACGAGTGGCCCGGCAACGTGCGCGAGCTCGAGAACGAGGTGCAGCGCCTCGTGATCCAGAGCGACCCGGGCGCATACGTGATGGCCGAGCACCTCTCGCCGCGCATCCGCAACATCGAGGGCCTGCTCGACCGCATCAAGCCCCCGCGCGGCACGCTCAAGGACCAGATGGAGCACATCGAGAAGTGGCTGCTCATCGAGGCCCTGCGCGAGCACAACGGCAACAAGAGCGCGACGGCCAAGACCCTCGGCATCACGCGCGAGGGCCTGCACAAGAAGCTCAAGGGCTACGGCATCGGGTAGCGCGCTACGCGCTGCGCCGGCGGCGGCGCGCGGCCATCGCCACGGCCACGCCGAGGAGCGCGAAGGCGCCATGGCTCCCGCGCGACGGAGAGCCCGCGCGGCAGTTGCAGCCGTCGTCCTCGCCGGGCGGGGCGGTCGTCGCGTCGGGGGCGTCCATCGCGGCGTCCATCGCGCCGCTGTCGGCGACCGCGACGTCGGTGGTGCCGCCGTCGGTCACGGCCACGTCGGTGGTGGTGACGTCCGTCGCGCCGTCGCGGCCGCCGTCGACGCTCGCGTCGCCCGTGGGGCCCGCGTCGACGCCCGTGGGGGGGAAGCACGTGCCGCCCATGCAGCGCCCGCCGCCGGGGCACACGGCGCCCGCGCACGCGTCGAGGCAGCGGCCGCCCATGCAGTACGAGCCCTGCGGGCAGGTGACCGTCGCGCAGTCGGCCGGGCGGCAGACTCCGTCGGTGAAGCACGACTCGCCCGTCGCGCAGCGGCGGCAGGGGCAGCGGGCCTGACACACGCCCGCGACGCACACCTGATCGCGGTCGCACGTGAGCCCGGTGCAGGGGTCGACGCAGCGGTCCTGGCGGCACACCTGGCCGTGCGGGCACACGATGCCCTCGCACTGCGCGCGGCAGGTGCCGCCGCGGCAGACCGAGCCCGCGGGGCACGTGGCCGTCGCGCACGCGCGCTCGACGCAGGTGCCGCGCGCGGTGCACACGAAGCCCTCGAGGCACCCGAGCTCGGCCTGGCAGGGCTCGACGCACACGCCCCGGTCGCAGACCAGGCGCCCGGGGCACAGCCCCTCGCCGTCATCGACCATGCCGTTGCAGTCGTTGTCGACGCCGTCGCAGCGCTCGGGCGACGGGGTCACGGTCGAGACGCAGGTGAGCTCGGCGTTTCGGCACTGGCGCGTGCCCACGGCGCATGCGCCCATCGCGCCGGGCACGGTGCACGCGTCGCCGCCGCCCGTGCACGTGAGGTTGTCGACCAGCACGATGAGGTCGTTGAAGTCGTTGTCGTTGCCCATGAGGGCGTCTTCCCACGCGAAGTAGAAGCCGCCCGCGGTCACGCGGCTGTCGAAGATGAGCGCGTAGAAGAAGCCCGGCACGTCCGTCGGCTGGTAGCGACGCTCGGTGTAGTAGTAGTGGTCCTGCACGGTGTTGTGCAGAAAGAACCCGATGTCGCCGCCGCGGTAGCGGGGGTCGGTGCCGATGTCGAGGCTCGCCATGAAGCCCACGCCGCCCATCGCCGCGGGCGAGCTCATGCCCGCGTTGGGCACGATGGTGTAGCGCTCGGCGACGGGCGGCGGCGTGGTGCGGCCGGCCACGACGTTGTACCAGCCGAACTCGCTGGTGTGCCCCGCGTAGCGCGCCATCACGCGGAACGAGATGCGACAGCCCGGGCGGAAGGTCTGCGGGTCGGGGCGCGCGTTGGCCTGCGCGTCGAAGGGCGTGAGCGGCGGGCGGAGGTTGGTCTCGCCGAGGCGCCCGAGCACGTCGGCGACGCTCGGACCGTCGTCGCTCGTGCGCGTGGGGATCACGGTGCCGTCGGGCTGGCGCACCTGCGCGAGCCCGCTGATCGGCGCCGCCAATGCAAGGAGTGCAGCGGACAGGGTGAGGAGCGTCTTCATGGTTGGCAACGGATAAGGATGCACACACGCCATGGGTAGCCGCGAAATTTCGTGCGTCGATCAGAGCATCTGCATGGGGTCGACGTCGATCGCCATGCGCACGCCGTCGCGGGCGTGCTCGTCGATCGCGTCGATGAGGCGCGCGAGCACGCGCCGCAGGGGCGGGCGTTCGGCCGCGCGCAGGAGGCTCTGCATGCGGAAGCGCCCGCGGATGCGCTCGATGGGCGAGGGCGTGGGGCCGAGCACCTTCACCGTCCCTGCGCTCACCTCGGGCAGCGCGCGGAGGAATCCGTCGAGCCGGGTGCACGCGTCCTGGAGCTGCGCCTCGTCGGGGCCGTCGCACTTGAGCGCGGCGAGGCGGCCGAAGGGCGGGTACGAGAGTTCCGAGCGCGCGGCGATCTCGTCGGCGAAGAAGCCCTCGTAGTCGTGGGCCTTCGCGCGCACGAGCACCGGGTGCTCGGGCTGGTAGGTCTGGATGATCACGTGCCCCGGGAGCTCCCTGCGCCCCGCGCGCCCGGCCACCTGCGAGAGGAGCTGGAACGTACGCTCGGCCGAGCGGAAGTCGGGGAAGGCCAGCGCGGCGTCGGCGTTGATGACCCCGACGAGCGTCACCCTCGGGATGTCGTGGCCCTTGGTGACCATCTGCGTGCCCACGAGGATGTCGATGTCTCCGCGGCGCAGCTTGTCGAGCACCTCTTCGGAGCCGATGCCGCTCGCCACGTCGCGGTCGAGCCTGCCCACGCGCGCCCTCGGGAACGAGTTGATGAGCGCGGTCTCGAGCTTCTCGGTGCCGACGCCGATGAGCGTGAGCTCGGTGCCGCCGCACGCGATGCAGGTGTTGTTGAAGGGCACGTTGAAATCGCAGTAGTGGCAGCGCAGCGAGCCCTCGCGGCGGTGCATCACCAGCGCCACGCTGCACGACGGGCACTCGATCGCGGCGTCGCAGCGCGCGCACCGCACGCTCGGCGCGAACCCGCGGCGGTTGAGAAAGAGAATGACCTGCTCGCTGCGCTTGAGCGTCGCGTCGATGGCGCGCACGAGCGGAAGAGACAGGAGCTCGTGCCCCGTGGGGCCGCGCGGGCCGACGCGGCGCAGGTCGACGATGTCGATCGAGGGCAGCGGCGCGGCCGTGGCGCGGCCGGGCAGGTGGAGCAGGCGGTAGCGGCCCTCCTGCGCGGCCTGGTAGCTCTCGACCGAGGGCGTGGCGCTGCCGAGCACGCAGGGGATGCCCAGCCGGTGTGCGCGCAGGAGCGCCAGGTCGCGGCCGTGGTAGCGGAAGTGGTCGTCCTGCTTGAACGACGGGTCGTGCTCCTCGTCGACGACGATGAGCCCGAGGTCGCGCACGGGCGCGAACACGGCGCTGCGCGCGCCGATGGCGACGTGGCACTCGCCGCGGTGCAGCTTGCGCCACATGGCGTGGCGGTCGTCGTTCTTGAGCCCCGAGTGCAGCACCGCGAGGTTGTCGCCGAAGCGCGCGCGGTAGCGCCCCACGAGCTGCGGCGTGAGGGCGATCTCGGGCAGGAGGAGCAGCGCGCCGTGCCCCGCCTTCTCAGCCGCCTCGATCGCGCGGAGGTACACCTCGGTCTTGCCCGACCCCGTCACGCCGTAGAGCATGAAGGTCGCGCGCTCTTTGTGGGTGACCGAGCCGGTGATGGCGGCGACGGCGTCGCGCTGCGCGTCGTTGAGCTCGGGCGGCACGTCTCTCGGAACGGGCGCGCCGAAGAAGGGGTCGTCGGGCACCTCGCGGACGTCGAGCACCGCGATGCCCCGCGCGCACATGCCCGACACGACCTCGCGCGCGCCCTTGAGCTGCTGGCGCAGCTCGGTCATCGACACCTCGCCGCGCGACGCGAGGATCGCGAACACCTGCGCCTGGCGGTCTCCGCGGAGCTTCGGCGGCGCGTCGGAGACGCCGGGCGCGAGCTTGACGTAGGTCTCCTCGTGCACGCGCTGCCAGCGGGCCTTGAGGCCCGCGCGTCGCTTCGCGGCGCTGCCCGCCACGAGCGCGCCGGGCGTGCCGGCCACCGTGGGGTCGACGTCGCCCTTGCGGTGCTCCACCGCGGGCGCCGCCGCGCGCAAGACCTCGCCGATCGGGTGCAGGTAGTAGTCGGCCGCCTCGCGCAGGAACTTCAACAGGTCGTCGGGGAAGACCGCGTCGGCCTCGATGAGGTGAAAGATGGGCTTGATGGCCTCGACGGGCACCGCGGCCGGGGGCCTCTCGGAGGTCGAGAGCACGTAGCCCACCAGCCGCTTGCCGTGCACCGGCACGATCACCCGCACGCCCGGCGAGACGTGCCGCGCCATGCCCGCGGGCACCGCGTACGTGAGCGACGTTCGCAGCGGCAGCGGCACCGCCACCTCGCAGAAGAGCGACGGCACCGCGGCGGGCGGCACGGCGAACAGTTCCGGTTGACGGAGACTCATGATGCGGTGTTGTACCCCCGCCTCGCGCGCGCGTGAAAGTTCTGATGGACACGCTATGTCCATCGCGGAGTGCCTGTGGAGACCTCGATCTGGAACGACCCTTCGACCGACGGCGCGCGGGTGATGGTGCCCGAGGCGGGCGCGTGGGCGCTGAGCCCCGACGACCAGTGGCTCGCGTTCGCCGACGTGATGCCCGACGAGGCGGGGCAGTGCGCGCTCCGCTGCGTCGAGGTCGAGACGGGCAGGGTGGTGTTCGAGAAGCGCGGCGGCGCGGTGAAGGCGCTGGGGTGGGCGTCGCCCGAGCAGCTCCTGGTGGTGCGCGAGCAGACGAAGGTGCAGTCGCGCGCGGTGATGTTCGCGGTGCCCGACGGCGGCGTGCTCGGCGCGCTCGCGCTCGACTCGCTGCCGGGCTCGCGCTGCAAGGTCGAGCTCGCCGCGGGCGCGCCCGTCGCGCTCGTGGCCCCCGTGCGGTGGCACCCCCTCTCGCGCGAGCGCGAGCCGAGCCGCCGCCTCGCGTACGTGCTGCGCACCGACCCCCTCGAGGTCATCGCCAGCTACGACCCCGACGAGACCAGCGCCCTGCCGCGCGTGGCCGAGGTGCGCGCGGCGATCGTCACGCTCTCGCCCGACGGCCACCGCCTGATCGTGTGGCAGGGCGCGCCCTCGTCGAGCGGGGTGCTCGGCCTCGAGCCCGGCGCGGTGCTCTCGCACGACTGGACGCGCCGTCGCGACACGAGGGTGGCCGTCGCGGGCCACGCCGTCGAAGAGGCCCTGTGGATGGGCCCGAGCACCCTCGCGCTGCGCACCGCGCAGGGCGGCGAGCTCGCGCACCGCGGCGACCTCGACGTGGTCGACCTCGCGCGCGGCGACCTGCTCTACAGCTCCGTCGGCGAAGACGTGCCCGACGGATGGATGGGCGGACGCGCCACCGTCGACGTGCACCCCGACCGCGCGCGGCTGCTCGTGACGGGGCGCCTCCCGTCGCGCGGGCGCGGGGTGCGACTGTCGTACGACGGCGTGCTGCGCGAGGTGAGCCCCGCGGCCGCGAGCGCCTCACCGCTGCGCAGGATCACTTCGAAGGTCGAGGTCGCGATGGGGGGCGCGTGGCTCCCGCAGGGCGGCCTCGCGGTGTTTCGCGCGCGCACGCAGCGCGAGGGCGAGGTCGTTCGGCTGCGAACGATCGACGGCGAGCCCGAGGGCGCGGCGGTGACGGTGCCGCTCGACGGGCGCAAGCCCACCGCGGGGCGGCTCACGCGCAGCCCCGGCGCGACGATGCTCGTGGCCTCGTGGCGCGTCGAGCCCGAGGGCCCCGCCCACGCGAAGCGGCGCCTGGGCTCGTCGGCCACGCGCCACCTCTACGGCCCGGTGTACGCGACGCGCGTCGCGCTCGTACCTCTGCGGTGAGTCCCTCTACTGCGCGCGCGGCGCGAGGGTGACGGGCGTGGTCGTGGGGCGGTAGGTGTTGTCGGTCTCGCCGTCGACGATGCGCAGCGGGTCGTAGTCGTAGAGGCCGATCTCGGGCACCGTCGCGACCATGCCGCGCAGCACCTCGATCCAGCTCTTGCGCTGCGGCGCGAGCAGGCCCGTGACGAGGTGCGAGACGGCCCAGCCGTTGTCGCCGAGGGCCTCGACGCCGTTGACCACCATGTCGAGCTTCGCGCTGCCGCCGGGGTGCAGCGGGTAGAAGTCTCGGTTGTAGTAGTTGAACGACACGCACGAGTTGATCAGCATGATCTGGTAGCGGTTGGGGAAGTCGCTCGCGCGGTAGTTCGCCGGGTCGAGGGGCCCCGAGCCCAGGTGCGAGTGGCCCGAGTAGATGAACACGTCGGCGTCGCGCCACGCGGAGACGTACCGCTGCCGCGCCTCGGACGAGTACGCGCTGCCCTCGTCGCCGTAGTAGGCGCGCAGGTGCACGTCGAGGGGCCGCGACTGCCCGCGCACGGTCACCGTCATCGGGATGGTGACGTTGATCGTGCGGGTCTTCCACACGTCGAGGATGGCCTGGCGCAGCGCCGTGGCGCTCACGCCCGAGGGCGCGCTCCCGCCGAGGGCCCAGCGGATCACGTTGGGGTACGTGGCGTTCGCCACCGCCGCGCCGCCCACGCGGATGTCGAGCAGGCTGGTCGCGGGCGACGGCGCGTCGAAGCGCGCGTTCGGGTACGCGGCCGTCACGCTCTGGAGCACGTGGAACATCTCGCGGTAGCCCTCGTCGTTCGGGTCGGCCTCGCGCTCGCCGATGACCCCGAAGAACGCGTAGATGTTCAGGTCGCGCTTCGAAGGGTCGGTCGCGCCGAGGAGCTGGTCGTACTCGGGGTACGCCACCGTGCGGGGCGCGCGGATGGTCTCGAGCTTGACGCTCACGGGCAGGTAGCGCCGCGCGGCCTCGACGGCCGAGACCTGCGTGCGGCGGTCGGTGAGCTTGCGCTGCGCGTCGCTGATGGCCGAGACCTCGGCGTCGATGGCGCGGCGGCACGACGACACGCCGGGGTTGAACATGTACCAGAGCCCGCTCGCGCCGAACTCGCGCGCCTCGGGGTCGTCGGTGCACGTCGAGATCACGTCGCTGGCGATGGGGTAGTAGTCGCCGAAGAGCACCGTGGTGCTGAGCGAGCGGCGCGAGGCCATGCTCTTGTGCACCACGCCGCGGCCCGTGTACGTGTACCGCACGCGGAGCATCGGGCGCGCGGGGGCCGACGGGTTCGCCGTGTCGACCACGCTCACCGTCTCGCGGCGAAAGGTCGACGCGTCGACCGAGCGCACCTCGCGGTCGTCGAGGCTCGCCTGCAGGTTGCGCAGCGGGCCGAAGACCGAGCGCGTCTGCCGGCGCACCGCCTCGAGGATCGTCGAGTCGCTCGCACCGGGCTGCACCAGCACGTAGCCCGTGAGGGTCATCGTGCGGCCCACCGCGTTCTGACCCGTGATCTCGTCGGGGTCCGCCGTGCCGTCGCCCGCGGCGTCGTCGGGCGCGCACGCGCCCATCGAGCACACAACGCCCGCGGCCATCATGGACCGCACCCACCACGATCGCGTCATCCCCAGCGACATCGAACCGCCTCCATGAAACTGCCCGGAAAAGAAGCCCCTCCGAGCGATGTAGGACAAGCTCTTACAGCCCTGCCATGGCGGTGTCAATGAGGGGGTGCCAGTGACTTTCGTGCGGGCTTCTGGCACGCAATGCCGCCATGACCGAAGGCGCGAGCGGCGAGGGCGAGACGAGCGAGGCGAAGTGGCTGCGCGAGGTGTATCAGGGCGACGACGCGCGGCAGCTCACGCTGCGGGCGGCCGTGCTGGGGATGATCCTCGGCGGGGTGATGTCGTTCTCGAACCTCGTCATCGCGCTCAAGACGGGGTGGAGCTTCGGCGTCACGATCACCTCGGGCATCCTCGCGTACGTGATCGCGCGGGGGCTGCACCGCGCGGGGCTCTTCAAGACGCCCTTCGGCATGCTCGAGAACAACGCCATGCAGTCGGTGGCCTCGGCCGCGGGCTACATGACGGGCGGGGGCACCGCCGCGGCCATCCCCGCGCTCATGATGGTCAACCACGCGTCGCTGCCCTCGCACGTGATGTTCCTGTGGATCACCGTGATCGCCATGCTGGGCGTCTTCATGGCGATCCCCATGAAGCGCCAGATGATCAACCAGGAGGGGCTCAAGTTTCCCTCGGGCATCGCGGCGGCCGAGACGCTGCGCGGGCTCTACCCCGACGAGGCCGCGGCGCTCGACGCGCGCAAGCTCCACGCGCTCAAGGTCGGCGAGGGGCCGCACCGCGAGGCCGTCGTGCAGGCCGACGGCGCCGAGGGGGCCGCCTCCGACACGGCCGCCGCGGGCCGCTGGCTGCTCGTCGCCATGGGCGTCGGCGCCGTCTGGACGTGGCTCCGCGAGGCGAAGGCCCGCTGGCAGGTGTGGTTCAACCTCCCCGAGATGCTCGAGCTCCCGGGGCTCAAGATCCACGGGGTCGCGGCGAAGAAATGGTCGGTCTCGTTCGACACGAGCCTCCTGCTCATGGCCGCGGGCGCCATCATGGGCTGGCGCTCGGCGTGGACCATGATGCTCGGCGCCACGGCCAACTACTTCGTGCTCGCGCCCTACGGCCACTCCATCGGGGCCTTCACCGAGGTCAAGTACAAGAACATCGTCGGGTGGACGGTGTGGCTCGGCTCTCCGATGCTCCTCACGTCGGGCCTGCTCTCGTTCGCGTTCTCGTGGCGCCAGGTGGCGCGCGCCTTCGGCGACCTCGGGAGGCTCTTCGGCAAGAAGGCCGACGCGAGCGACCCCATGACCCGCGTCGAGGTGCCGATGGCGTGGTTCCTCGGCGGCGTGGTGGCGCTCACGCCCTTCGTCGCGCTCTTCGGGCACCTCTTCTTCGGCATCGCCTGGTGGATGAGCCTGCTCTGCGTGGTGCTCTCGTTCTTCATCGCCATCGTCGCGAGCCGCGCCACGGGCGAGACCGACATCACGCCCACCGGCGCGCTCGCCAAGGTCACCCAGATCGTCGCGGGCGTGCTCGCCCCCGGCAGCGTCAGCACCAACCTCATGACGGCTTCGATGGGGTCGGGCGTCGCCATCCACGCCGCCGACCTGCTCACCGACCTCAAGTCGGGCTACCTCCTCGGGGCGCGGCCGAGGCAGCAGTTCCTCGCGCAGTTCTTCGGCGTCATGGCGGGCTCGGTCTGCGTGGTGTGGGCCTTTCAACAGATGGTGCCCGACTACACCGTGCTCGGCACCGACCGCATCCCCGCGCCCGGCGCCATCTCGTGGAAGGCCGTCTCCGAGGTGCTCTCGCGCGGCCTCGGGGAGCTGCCCGAGAGCGCCCGAACCCTCGCGCTCATCGGGGCCGTCGCGGGCGTGGCGCTCGTGCTCGCCGAGCGCGCGCTGCCCCCGAAGGCCCGGCGCTTCATGCCCTCGGCCACGGGCCTCGGGCTCGCGTTCACCCTCCCCTTCTCCAACGCCCTCTCGATGTTCGTCGGCGCCCTGGTGGCCCTCGGCGTCGAGAAGAAGACCTCGCGCGAGCAGGCCGAGCGCTGGCTCATCCCCGTGAGCTCGGGGATCATCGCCGGCGAGAGCCTCATGGAGATCGTCGTGCGCGTGCTGGTGAACTTCCACGTGCTCTCGGAGTGACCGATGCACACCACGGCTCTCCCCCGAAGCCCCGCGCTGCCCCTGGTCGGGTCGGCGTTCCATTACCTCAAAGACCCGCTGGGCTTTCTCGAAGCGACCGCGCAACGAGGGCCCGTGGTCGAGATGCGCTTCGTGCACAAGCGCGCGTGGCTCCTGAGCGACCTCGACGCCATCGAGCAGGTGCTCCTCAAGGGCGCCTCGGGGTTCATGAAAGACGTCTTTCTCCGCGAGCTCAAGCGCGTGCTCGGCGAGGGGCTGCTCACCGCCGAGGGCGCGCGCTGGAAGCGCCAGCGCAGGCTCATTCAGCCCGCGTTTCACCGCGAGCGCATCGCGGGCTACGGGCGCACCATGGTCGACCACGGCGAGCGCATGCTCGCGGGCTGGCGCCACGGCGCCACCGTCGACGTGCACCGCGCGATGATGTCCCTCACGGCCGACATCGTGACCGCGGCGCTCTTCGGCTCCGACGTGGCCGACGCGCGCGAGGTCGCCTGGTGCCTCGACGCCGTGATGGAGCGCTTCGGCGATCCGCTCTTCCTCCTCGTGCCCGCGATCGACCGCCTCCCGCTGCCCGCCAACCGTCGCTTCCGCGAGGCCGCCCCGAAGCTCGACGCGATCGTGCGGGGGTTCATCGCGCGCAGAAAGGCCATGGGAGACCCCGCGCCCGGCGACGACCTGCTCGCGATGCTCCTCAACGCCCGCGACGACGACGGCTCGCGCATGGACGACCGCACCGTGCGCGACGAGGTGCTCATCCTCTTTCTCGCGGGCCACGAGACCACCGCGCTCGCGCTCTCGTGGACCTTTCACCTCCTCTCGCAGCACCCCGAGGTCGAGCGCCGTCTCCACGACGAGCTCGACGCCGTGCTCGCGGGCCGCGCCCCGACGTTCGAAGACATCCCGAGGCTCAAGTACGCCGAGTGCGTCGTGCACGAGGCCCTGCGCATCTACCCCCCCGCGTGGGCCATCGGCCGCGAGTCGACCGAGGGCTTCGACCTCGCGGGGCGGCGCTTCGAGAAGGGCACCTGGGTCTGGATCACGCCCTGGACCCTGCACCGCGACCCGCGGTGGTTCCCCGACCCCATGCGCTTCGCGCCCGAGCGCTGGGAAGACGGCCTCGCGAAGCGCCTGCCCAGGTTCGCGTACCTGCCCTTCGGCGGCGGGCCGCGCATCTGCATCGGCAACCAGTTCGCGATGATGGAGGCCGTGCTGCTGCTCGCCACCATCGCGCGCCGCTTCTCGCTGCGCACCGCCACGCCGCGCGTCGAGCCCGAGGCGTCGGTCACCCTGCGCTTCAAGCACGGCCTCTCGATGACCCTCTCGGAGCGGCGCTGATGTCTCGCCTCGACGAGCTGCGGCGGCGCGCGGGCGCCATGCTCGCCGACGGCTTCTTCCGCGGCGTCTCGCGCGCGGGCAGGCTGCACCCCATGGCGCGCCCCGAGCGCCACGGCGTCGAGGTGCTGACCGACATCGCCTACGACCCCGAGCACCCCACGCGCAGGCTCGACGTGTGGCGGCCCGTCGACCGCGCCTCGAAGGGACCGCTGCCCGCGGTGCTCTACGTCCACGGCGGCGGGTTCCGCATCCTGTCGAAGAGCACCCACTGGGTGATGGCGCTCGTGTTCGCGCGCAGGGGCTACGTGGTGTTCAACATCGACTACCGGCTCGCGCCCGCGCACCCCTTCCCCGCGGCGCTCGAAGACGCCTGCGCGGCCTACGCGTGGGTGTGCGCGCACGCGGCGGAGTACGGCGCCGACCCCGAGCGCCTCGTGCTCGCGGGCGAGTCGGCCGGCGGCAACCTCGTGGCCTCGCTCGCCGCCGCGGCGTGCTTCGAGCGCGACGAGCCCTACGCGCGAGAGGTCTTCGAAGCGGGCGTGGTGCCGCGCGCGGTGCTCCCCGCGTGCGGGCTGCACCAGGTGAGCGACCCCGGGCGCTTCCGGCGGCGCAAGCCGGGCCTCTCGCGCTTCGTCGCCGACCGCATCGAGGAGGTCGCCCACGCGTACCTGGGCCACCCGACGCCCCCCTCGTCGCCCGCGCTCGACCTGGCCGACCCCGTGCGCCTCTTCGAGAGCGACGCGCCCCTCGCACGCCCGCTGCCGCCCTTCCTCCTCACGTGCGGAACGGCCGACCCCATCCTCGACGACACGCGGAGGCTCCACGCCGCCCTCGCGGCCCGCGGCGCCGACGCCGAGGCGCGGTACTACCCCGGCGAGCCGCACGCGTTTCACGCGTTCGTCTTTCGCGAGAGCGCGCGGCGGCACTGGGCCGACACGTTCGAGTTCCTCGAACGACACGTGCCGCGGTGAGCGTGGTACACCACCGCCCCCAAGCCATGGCCGAGACCAAGCCCGCCGCGGGCGTGAAGATCATCTCCGAGAACCGCCGCGCCCTCGCGCGCTACACCGTCGACGAGCGCATCGAGGTGGGGGTCGTGCTCATGGGCAGCGAGGTCAAGAGCCTGCGCGCGGGCAAGATGGAGCTCGGCGACGCGTACGCCATCGTGCAGAACGGCCAGCTCATGCTGCTCAACGCGTACATCCCGCCGTACCCCTTCGCCACGATGGTCAAGCACGAGGAGAAGCGCACGCGCAGGCTCCTCGCGCACCGCGCGGAGATCGACCGCATCGAGGGCAAGATCTCGCAGCGCGGCTACACGCTCGTGGCCCTCAAGGCGTACTTCAAAGACGGGCGCGTGAAGATCGAGCTCGGGCTCGCGCGCGGCAAGGACACCGTCGACCGCCGCGAGGAGATCAAGAAGCGCGAGGGCGAGCGCGAGGCGCGCGCCGCCATGGTGCGGCGGTTCAAGAGCTGACGGAGGACGCGCACGTGGCGACGCGCATTACGTGGGACGCGGGCGGCGAGGGCGAGGTCGGCGAGGTCGACGGGCTGCACGTGACGGTGCGCGCGTCGACGCGGGCGTTTCCGCCGGGCGCGCCCGCGAACGGCACCCTGCACGCGGAGCCGCCCGTGAGCTTCGAGCTGAAGGTGGCGGGCTCGCGGCGCGAGGAGGGCGGCTTCGTCGTGCGGGCGCGGCTCGTGAACGCCACCGTGGCCGTGCGCGCCGCGTTCGCCGCGGCGGGGGCGAAACCCGCGTAGCTCAGCGCGTCCAGCGGAGGGTCGTGCCGCGCGCGGTGGTGAGCCGCGAGGGGTCATCGTGGGCTCCTTGTGATGGGTGCCCTGCGCAGTGCAGCCGGCGCACCACGTCACGGCGCGGCGTGTTTCGCGGCCGGGCGATGCGACGGCGCGTGGCGCCGACGCGGCGAGGCGGGGCGCGGGCGCCACGTGGGTGATGGGGCAACTCGATGCGATGCGAGCGCGCCCGGGATGACGGTGACTGCGAGCGCCGCGTCGCCGCGCCGGGTTCGCGGTCGTTCGCACGGGTTGTCGATGATCGCGTGCGCCGCGTCGCCGCGCCGGGTTCGCGGTGGTTTCATGCGTTCGTTGCATGCCGCTCACCCGGCGCTACCGAAGGTGGATCGCCCGGCCTGGGGGCCGGGCTCCACTGGATCACGCAACATGACCGTCTGACCTTGCGCCCCTTGCGCCCCTTGCGGTTTCGCCGCCCGTCGTTCGCCCCGCTCGCTTCGGATGCGTGAGATGGCGCGGTGATCCCCGAAGCCCGGCTCCTGGCCGGGCGGCCCACCTTCGGTAGCGCCGGGTGAGCCGCGCTCATCGAGCCCATGGAACGACGGCGAACCCGGCGCGGCAGCGCGACGCCCGCGCTCATCGACAGCTCGCGCGAAACGCCCGTGCGCGCCAGACGCGTCAATCCCCGCGGTAGACGGCGCGCGACGCGCGTGGAAGCATCGCCGCCGTTCATACCGTCCGATGAAGCTCGAGCACGAAGCGACCCTGGGCGACGCGGGCGTGACCTCTCGCACGCCGCCGCGCGCGCTCGCGGCCTCGCCCGACGGGCGCCTGCTCTGGGCCGCCACCGACGAGGGCCTCGCGTGCTGGGAGGTCGCCACGTGGCGCGCGCGTCCGCGGCGCAAGATGCCGCCCCTCGACGCGCTCACCGTGAGCGACGACGGCGTGCTCGCCGCGGGTCACAGCCTCGTGCGGGTCGACGGGGTGTCGGGCAAGCTCACCGTCGAGCCCCTCTACGAGTGGGACGGCTGGCGCGGGTCGCGCCGCGACGGGAGCGTCTGCGGCGTCACGCTCCACCCGCTGCGGGTGCTCCGCTCGGCCAGCGGCGAGATCGCGACGCGCTGGGCGGCGGGGCGGTGGTCGTTCCACCGGCTCCGCGGCGCGATCGAGGGCGGTCGCCTCGCGCTCGCGCCGGGCGGCGAGCGGGTGCTCTCGTGGCGCGCGACGGGCCTCGCGCGTGTGCTCGCCTCGCCCGACTGGGAGGCGCTCGGCGAGCGGGCGTGCGACGCGCCCATCACCGCCGCGTGCTGGCTCGGCGACGACCGCGTCGTGCTCGCGACCGTCGACGGCGCCGTGCGCTGCTGGAGCGCCTCGCTCGATCGCGTCGTGTGGTCCGCGCCGTCGCACGGCGACGTGCGCACGCTCGCGGCGTCGCCCGACGGCGCCGCCGTGCTCGTCGGGGCCTCGGAGGCGTCGGCCCTGCTCGACGCAGACACGGGGCGCGAGCGCGTGGCGTTTCCTCACGCGGTGACCGCCCCCGCGGCGGTGGGCGTGGGCGGCGCGTGGGTGGCGTTCGCGGGCGAGCGCGGCGGGCTGCGCGTGCTCGACGCATCCTCGCCGCGCGAGCTCGCGGGCGACGACCTCGTCGCGGGCGCGGTCACCTCGCTCCATTGGGCCGCGGGCGGTCGCACGCTCGTGAGCGCGTCGACCGACGACCCCTGCGTGCGGCTCTGGGACGTCTCCTCGCGCGAGTGTGCTCACGCCTTCGAGGTGCCGCCCGGCGCGACGGCGCACGCGCTCTCGCCCGACGGGCGCCGCTTCGCCACGGCGTCGCGAGGCGAGGTGCGGCTCTGGGAGGTGGAGTCGGGCGCCGAGCTCGCCGCGTGGTCGTCGAACCTCTCGCCGCGCGCGCTCGCGTGGTCGCCCGACGGCGAGCTGCTCGCGGCGTGCGGCGCGCGCGACGGCGTCGCCGCCGCGGTGTGCTTCGACGGCGCGCTGCGCGTGCGCTGGGAGCGCGCCGACGCGGGCTGGGGCGAGGCCCGCGCCGTCGCGTGGAGCGCCCGCGGGACGCTCGCACGCGTCGCGTTCACGTCGGGCGTCGTGGCCTTCGCGACGACGGGCGAGGTCGACCCCTCGGAGGGCCTCGACTGCCGCGTGTGGTACGACGCCCGCGACGCGTGGAAGCGGGTCGTCGAGGTCGCGCTGCTCGACGGGCGCGGCGCGCTCACGGTGGGCGAGACGGCGGGCGGCTTCTTCCCCAATCGCACGGCCGTGAGGGTCGTGGCGTGGAGGCCCCCGTCGCCGCTCACCCCCTGGTCGGTGAACGTGCCCCGCCCGGGCCCTCTCGCGGTCGATGCCGCGGGCCGCTGGTGCGCGCTCGGCCTGCCGGGCCGGGTCTCGGTGTGGGACCTCAAAGAGCGCCGCCACGCGGGCAACGCGGCGCTCGCCTCGCGCGACGACGAGGTCACCGCGGTGGCGTTCTCGCACGACGGCGCGCGCCTCGCGGCGGGCACGCGGCAGGGCCTCGCGCGCGTGTGGCGCCTCGCGGAGTAGCGAACGAGGAGCGTGCCCGGGCCGCGCGTCAAGGGGGGTTGCCGCGGGCGCCCCGCGACTCGACGCATTGCGCATGATCCAGGAACTCCTCCAACAGTTCATGAGCTCGCCGCAGGCGAGCGCGGCGCTCCAGGCGATTCAGCAGCAGCACGGGCTCGACCCGGCGACGGCGCAGAAGTCGCTCCACGCGGCGAGCGAGGGCACGGCGCAGGCGCTCGCGCAGGCGCCCGGCGGCGGCGGCGCGAACCCTCTCGGGGGCCTTCTCTCGATGCTCGGCGGCGGCGCGGGCGGCAACGCCGTCGCGGGCGCGCTCTCGGGCATGCTGGGCGGCGGCGGCCTCGGCGGCGCGGTGCAGGGCGGCCTGAGCGGCGTGGTCGTCGGACGCGTCGCCGAGATGATCGCCTCGCGCACGGGCATGAACCCGCAGATGGCGTCGGCCGTGGCGGCCTCGCTGGCGCCGCACATCCTGAGCTTTCTGCACGAGCGCGGCGCGCAGGCGGGCGCTCCCGCGGCGCAGCCGCAGGCCCCGATGGCGCAGCCGCAGGGGCCCGCGGTGATGCAGCCCATCGGCGGCCCGCAGTACGGCGCGCCTCAACAGCCCAAGGACCCGGGCGCCACCAAGGGCGCACCGCAGCAGCAGTCGCAGCCGAGCGACGTGCCTCCGTGGAAGCGCGTACTCTGACCGCGTGACCGGGTGGTTCGACACGCACTGCCACCTCGACGCGCCCGAGTTCGACGGCGACCGCGAGGCCGTGTGGGCGCGCGCGGTGGCGGCGGGCGTGCGCGCGGCGGTGATCCCCGCGGTGGAGCCCGCGACGTGGGCGAAGACCCTCGCGTGTTCGACCGGCGATCGCTGGGCCGCGCTGGGCGTTCACCCGCAGTACCTCGACCGGGTCGATGACCCCTCGCTCGACGCGGCGATGGCGTCGCTCGAAGCGCGGGTGCGGGGCGCGGGGGGGCGCATGGTGGCCGTGGGCGAGTGCGGCTTCGACGCGAGCACCGGCGCGCTGCGCGCCACGCTCGACCGCCAGCGGCGGGTGTTCATGGCGCACGCCGAGGCGGCGCGCGCGCTCGACCTGCCCATGGTGGTGCACGTGCTCCGCGCGCACGGAGAGGCGCTCGCGGCGATGCGCGCGACGCGGCTGCGCGCGTGCCCCGGCGTGATCCACAGCTACTCGGGGGGCGCCGACCTCGCGCGCGAGTACCTCGCGATGGGCTGGCACCTCGCGGTGGGCGGCGCGGTCACGCGCCCGAACGCGCGGAGGCCCGTCGAGTCGGCGCGCGCGATCCCGCGCGAGAGGTTGCTGCTCGAGACCGACGCGCCCGACCAGACGCCCACGGGCGTCGGTGACGACGTGCGCCGCTGCGAGCCGGCCCACCTCGCGGTGATCGCGCGGAGGGTGGCCGAGGCGCGCGGCGAAGATGTCGACGATCTCGCGGGGTACACCACGGCCAACGCGCGGGCGCTGTTCGGGGTGCCCTCACACGCGTAGGGCGTCAGCCCTCGGGCTTCGCGGGGTCGTGGGGCGCGTCGGGCGCGGGGGGCGCCTCGGGCTTCGCGGGAGAGCGCGGGTCGCGCGACACGGTGACGAGGTTCGGAAAGAGCTTGTCGGGGTTCTCGTGGCGGTAGAGGCAGCGCCCGACGGCCTCGACCTCGGCGTAGGTCGCGCGCAGCAGGTGCCACGCGCGCGCGCTCATCTCGACCCAGTCGACGCCGTCGGCGCCCGGCGTGAGGCCGAGCGCGCGCAGGAGCTCCGCGTGGAGCCTGCGGGCCCGCTTCTCGTCGTCGGCGCGCCAGTTGCGGCCGTCGGCCGAGAGCGCGGAGCGCTTGCGCTTGTACACGTTCGCGAGCGCGTAGAGGTCGTTGGCGCGGTCGAGGTAGCCGTTGCCGGCGCGCACGTGCTCGATGACCTTCACCTCGTCGACGTCGTCGTCGAGGTTGTACTCGGCGCACTTGAACATGCGGTTTCGCACCTCGAGCGACTCGCCGTCGAGCGCCGCGGGCACCTTCGCCTCGCTGGCCGTTCCCGACGTGAGCAGCGCGTGGTGGCGCGTGTACCACCCCGCGAGCGCCGCGGACTCGAGCCGCGCGATGAGCGCGAGGTCGAAGCGGAGCGCCTCGCACTTCGACGCGCTCGCGAAGCGCGCGTGGGGCTCCTCGGTCTGCGCCCACAGCGCCACGGCGAGCGCCGCGATCGACGCGCGCTGAAGGTCGCCCTTGAGCGACGTCAACGCGTCGGGGTCGATGTCCGCGAGCGCGCCCTGCAGCGACGCGAAGGCCGCGTCCGCATGGTCGAGCTTCGATTGCAGCGCCGTGACGTCACCGTCGGCGGCGCTCCTGGGAGATGACTTTGGGTTCGCCATGGTCGAGCATGGTGACGAGGAGAAACGCCCCCCGTCAACGCCCTTCGTTGATCGAACGGCCTTTCCCCGGCACTCGATGGATGTACGCGGAGGTAGGCGCTTCGATCGTCGGCGGTCGGCGACGTGTGCCGCGGATACAACCGTGTATCGGTCGGGGGCCCGCCGGGGTATGCGATCGCTCTCCCGCGGCGTGCCGGGTGCGTCGGGCCCCGCGCTACCCCACGGCCTCGGCGAGCGCGTCGACGAGCGCGGGGACGTCGCTCTGGGCGACGCCGCACAGGGCCACGCGCAGCGCGCCGGCCTGCGGCACGGTGAACACGCCGCGGGCCTCGAGCTTCTCGGCGGCGGCCCTCACGTCGCGCGCGAACACCGTCACGAAGAAGCCTCCGTCGTAGCGCGGGTAGCGCAGCCCGGCGGACTCGGCGGCGCGGTTGAACGCGTCGACGCGCGCGCCGAGCAGGGCGCGCAGCCGGTCGCGCTCGGCGTCGACGCGCGCGCGCAGCGGGGCGTCGGTGAGGCAGCGCGCGATGGCGTGCTGGCCCGCGGCGTTGCAGTTGCTCCACGTGCCGCGGCAGGCCCACGAGAGCGCGCGGCCGATGGCGCCGCGGGCGCTCGCGTCGGCGGTGCAGGCCACGAGGGCGCCCACGCGCGCGCCGTACTGCGCGAACGACTTGCTCGCCGACCACGCGAAGAGCACCGCGGCGCGCTCGGCGAGGGGCTCGAGGTGGGCGAGGAACGAGCGCTGATCCTTCGCGTAGGCGAGGTAGGCCACGTCGGCGAGCACCGCGGTGGGAACGCGCTGCGACTGGTCGCGGAGGATGCCCGAGACGGCCGTCCACTCGTCGCGCGACATCGAGTAGCCCGTGGGGTTGTGGCAGGGGTCGTTGAGGAACACCAGCAGCCGGCCCTGCCGCGCGGCCGTCTCGGCGACGGTGCGCTCGAAGGCCGCGAGGTCGATGCCGCCGTGGTCGGCGAACATCTCGAAGGTGACGAGGCCCCGCTCGTGCTCGTCGCAGAGGGTTCCGTACGGGCCCCAGTAGAACGACGAGGTCACCATCGCCTGCTTGTGCTCGAGAAAGACCGAGAGCGCGTGGCGCAGCGCGCCCGTGCCTCCGGGCGTCGAGCACGCGACGGCCATGTCGGCGAGCGCGGTGCCGCCGAGCAGGTCGCGCGTGACCGCGGTCAGGAACTCGGGCGCGCCCGCGATGGGCGCGTACGCGGCGGCCTTCTGCGCGGGCACCTCGCGCAGCGCCTCGACCACCGAGGGGAGCACCGCGAGCGAGCCGTCGTCTTCGAGCAGCGCCCCCACGGTGGCGTTGATGACCTTCTCGCCCGCGGCGCGGCGCTGGGTGGCCTTGCGGTTCAGGGCGAAGATGGGGTCGTCACCAGGGCGGCTCGCGTTGCGTTCGGGGAGGAGGTTCACGGTGGCCGTGCATAGCACTCAGCGCGTGAAGATGTCATTACGCCCTCCCCCGTCGCCCTCCCCCCGTCCCCCTCCCGCGGACGCGGGAGGGGGTGCCCGGGAGTAGCCTGCATACCCTCCCCCCCCGCCCCTCTCCCGCGAGGTCGCGGGAGAGGGGAGCGCTGCCGCGTGCAGGGTGACGGCCCATGCGATCGCGCTGCCGCGTGCAGGGTGACGGCGCATGCGATCGCGCTACCGCGTGCGAGGCGGAGACGTCACAGATGCACTGCCACCCACGTGCGTCGTGCGGCGCGATCGCATACGTCGTCACCCCGCACGCGGCGGCGCGATCGCATGGGCCGTCACCCTGCACGCGGCGGCGCGATCGCATGCGCCGTCACCCTGCACGCGGCGGCGCGATCGCATGGGCCGTCACCCTGCACGCGGCGGCGCGATCGCATGGGCCGTCACCCTGCACGCGGCAGCGCGATCGCATGGGCCGTCACCCTGCGCGCGGCAGCGCTCCCTCTCCCGCGACCTCGCGGGAGAGGGCGGGGGGTGAGGGTATGCAGGCTACTCCCGGGCACCCCCTCCCGCGTCCGCGGGAGGGGGACGGGGGGAGGGCTACGAGGGGAAGGCTACAGATCCACCAGCTCGACCTCGGGCACCGGGTGGCCGAGGAAGCGCGCCGCCACGTCGGCGAAGCTCTGGGGGCGGTCGGTGACCATGAGCCGGAGCGTCCCCTCGCGGCGCTCGCCCACGCCCGCGGGGCGGGCCATGTTGCGCGAGGCGATGAGCGTCGAGAGCTCGAGCGCGGTGGCCTCGGCGCTGTCGACCACGCGCGCGTGCGGGCCGAGCACCGCGCGGGCCACGCCCTCGATCGTGTCGCGCAGCACCGGGTAGTGCGTGCACCCGAGCACCACGGTGTCGACCTCGAGCGGCGCCAGGGGCGCGAGGTAGCGCTCGACCGCGAGGCGGGGCACGTCGCCTTCGAGCCACCCCTCTTCGACCAATGGAACGAGCAGCGGCGCGGGCCGCGCGTGCACCTCGGCGCGGGTGCTGAGCGAGGCCACGGCGCGCGGGTACGCCCCCGAGGCCACGGTGCCGTGCGTGCCGATCACCCCGATGCGGTGCGTGCTCGTGGCGGCCACGGCGGCGCGCGCGCCGGGCTCGATCACCCCGAGCACCGGGATGTCGAGCTCGACGCGCAGCATCTCGAGCGCGACGGCGCTCACGGTGTTGCAGGCCACCACCAGGAGCTTGATCCCGCGGTCGACCAGCAGGTCGGCGCAGGCGCGGGAGTACCGCATGATCGTGCGCGCCGAGCGGGCGCCGTAGGGCACGCGCGCGGTGTCGCCGAGGTAGAGCACGTCTTCGTCGGGCAAAAGGCGCCGCACCTGGCGCACCACGGTCAGGCCCCCGAGCCCCGAGTCGAACACCCCGATGGGGAGCGCGGCGCTCATCGAACCGCCGACGTCACCCGAGCTCGACGAGGGGGTCGCCTTCCTTCACGGGCTGCGACTCGGCCACGAGGATCTTCGCCACCGTGCCCGACACCTCGGACTCGACGGGCATCTCCATCTTCATCGACTCGAGGATCGCGACGACGGTGCCCTCCTCGACGGAGTCGCCGACCTTGACCTCGATCTTCCAGACGGTGCCGGTGATGTGCGCGTTGATGGTCGCCACGGTGTCGCCTCGCGTTGGGTGAGTGGGCGCGTGACGCTACGCGCGGAGGGGGTTTTCGCGCAAGCTCTTCACGGCGACGGGACGAAGCGCCAGCGCGTGCTCGCGGGGATCACGCACGAGTACGTGGTGGCGCCCGCGGGGCACGCCCCGATGGCCTGCGTGCCCGACTGGTTCTCGAGTCCCGCGGTGGCCGTCGCGGCGCCCGTCATCGTGGCGTAGAGCAGGTCGATCGAGAGGTCGCGCTCGTTGAAGACCGCCTCGAACGAGAGCGAGCCGCCGCCCGAGTAGTTGCGCACGTTGCTCCACTGCACCGCGAAGCGCCGGTCGGGCGTGACGCCCACCGTGGCGACGCACACGCCGTCGCCCTGCGTCACGAGGTCGCGCCACTGGGCCGCCACCACGCCGTTGGGCGTCGAGGTGCTGGGGATCGAGCCGCTCAGCGGGTCTCCGAACGAGGCGGGCGTGCCGAAGAACAAATACCCGTTGCTGTTCACCGCGAGGTTGGTGCCCATGGGCGCGGGCGCGCCCCAGAACCTGAAGTCGAAGGGCAGCGTGACGCTCGTGCTGTTGTCGTCGGTGCTCGTGAGAACGGTGCGGTGGCCCGGCGTGGTGCACGCGTCGATGAAGGGCGCCGAGAGCGGCGGGGTGGTGCGCGTGTAGCGCATGGGCACGCCCATGCACGCGCCCGCGGTGCACGTCTGTCCCGCGGGGCACGCGGCGTTGCACGCGCCGCAGTTCATCGGGTCGGCGCGGAGGTTTCTGCACACGCCCCCGCACGAGGCGTAGTCGGGCGGGCACGTGGGACCGGCCACCGAGCTCGACGCGTCGCAGTAGCCCAGGGTCTCCATCGAGCCCGCCGAGCCCCCGAGCTGCGAGCCCCGCGAGTGGTGGAAGTACCAGCGCTGCGCGCCCGGCGCGAGGGTGAAGCCGCACATGTTCCCGAGGCTCGAGAACTGCGACACGGGGGTGACCGGCCCCGACGGCAGCGGCCTGCGCGCGATGGTCATCGCGTCGGCCACGTAGACCACGTAGGGAATGCCCGCGCTGAGCTCGGCCACGCCCCAGAACGCCCATCCCGCGCAGGGCGCCCGCGTGGGGAGCGCCGACGCGCCGAGGTCGAGCACCGCGCCCGACGGCAGGTCGATGTTGTAGGCGCGTCCCGCGGCCATCACGATGAGCCGGTCCCAGCCCGAGAAGAAGCCCACCGAGCTCGCCGTCGCCGCGCCCGTCATCGGGATGGGCGACGAGAGCGCGACCGTGCGCCCGGTGAGCGCGCCCGTGGCGCCGTCGATCTCGCGCAGCGCCGTGGCCGTTCCGCCGGGCGGCGTGAGGGGCATGTTCGAAGCGTCGACGAAGGTGTACACCACGCCCGTGCGCAGGTTGCTCGCGAGCGCGTCGTAGCGCGCGCCCACGGCGGCCCCTTCGAGCGACGCGACGTTGAAGCGCCCCGTCGAGGTCTGCCCCGTGTAGAAGAGCTGCGCGTTGGCGAGCGCGATGCCCCCGCGGTCGGAGCCCGTCACCGACGCGTGCTCCGCCGCGCGGCAGTTGGTGGTGCCGAGCCACTGCACCCGGAACTCGGGCCCCCCCGGCGCGCCCGCCATGCACGCGCCCGACGCGCAGGCGTTGCCCGCGGGGCACGGCCGCCCGCACGCGCCGCAGTTCATCGCGTCGCTGCGCGTGTCGCGGCACGCGCCCGCGCAGTTGCTCTGGCCCGCGGGGCACATGAGCGCGCACGCGCCGCCCGCGCACGACTGGCCCGCGGGGCAC
>JBDHVF010000016.1:0-26898 GCA_039809605.1 Polyangiales bacterium
GCCTCGCCGAGCGCCGACGTGAGGCGCTGGAGCCGCGCGAGGTGCCGCCGCGTCGACCGCGCGTACGCGAGCAGGTGCGCGCCCGGCTCGCCGCCGCCGCCCGCGCAGACGTCGCCGTGCTCGCCGCACACGTCGACGAAGCCCTGCCGCGCGGCCTCGCCCTCGAAGCTGTCGATCCCGTACGCGCAGAGCAGGCGGAAGGGCGTCGCCTCGCGCAGCGCGTTCCACCACGCCTCGACGCGCAGCGCGACGTCGACGCGGCCCGCGCGCGCGAGCACGTCGACCAGCTCGCCGAAGACGTGCACCGTCGGCGACGCCGAGAGCGCCTCGCGCATGGCGTCGCCCACCACGGCGTCGAAGCGCCCTCGCTCGACCGCGCCGCCCTCGCCCAGCGCGGCGAGCGTCGCGTCGGCGTCGAGCATCACGAGGCGCCCGCGGGCCTCGGCCTCGGCGACGTCGACCCCGCCGCTCTCGAGCGCCTCGTCGAGGGCGCGGCGGTGCTCGCACGTGACGATCGCCACGCCCGCGCCGCCCTCGCGCAGCGCGGTGAGCAGGTGCCGCGCGGCGTGCTCCGAGGGGAAGCCCTCCGCGTAGAAGTGCACGGCGTGGTCGCTGCGGTCACAAGCCCGCCGCGCAGGCGACGATAACGGGCTCGCGGGATGGAGGTCTTCGTGCGCCGGATTTCCGCCGAATCGCAGCGCGTTCAGAGGTGCATCGGACATCGTCACGCTGTCTTGAGCCGCGCCGCCGCGGGTGCAACCCCGTGTCATCTGGCCACGGGGCGCACGGGCTACGTCAGCGCGCGGGCACCGGCAGGGCGACGCCGGGCGCGCCCACGCTCGCGGCGCGCACGGCGCCCGACGAGACGAAGAACAGCGTGTCGGCGTCGAAGGTGCCGCCCTGCCCGAAGGCCAGCGAGCGCGCGCCGGGGGCGTCGGTCACGAGCGCGGCGACGTCCGTCCACGGCTCGGCGAGGCGCACGACGCGCCCGGCGGTCTCGTCGGCCACGTAGACGTTGTCGCAGGCGTCGACCGCGAGGCCCGACACGCCCCCGAGGTCGCGCGCGAGGCCCACCGCGTCGCTGGGCATGAGGTCGCCGAGCACGGTGCGCGAGAGCACCACGCGCAGGAGCGAGCCCCCCATCGCCGACGAGGCGACGTAGAGCGTGCGCCCCGTCTGGTCGAACGCGAGCCACGTGGGCGCCGTCACGTCGGTGATCATGGGCGCGACGTCGACGCCGCCGTCGCCCGCGCGCGCCGTCATGCGAAAGACCCTGTTGCGCGCGGTGTCGCTGAACCACACGGCCCCCTCGGAGTCGACCGCGAGCCCGCCCGGCCGCGCCGCCGCCGCGCGGTACGAGGGCGCCCCCGCGTCGCCCGAGGGCGCCACGTAGATGGCACCCTCTCCGGGCGCGCCGCCTCCGAGCGTGCCGTCCATGGTGGCGGGCACGAGCGCCATCACGAGCTCTCCCGCGGCGGTGAAGCGCAGCGCGGTGACGTTGCCCGGCAGCGCGGTGAAGAGCAGCGAGCGCGCGCCCATCGCGCCGATGGAGATCACGTCGCGCAGCGAGGCCACGGCGACCTGGCCCGCGCCGTCGAACGCGAGGTACGTCGCGTCGGGCAGGCGGTCGTACACGGTCATCGCGGGCAGCGGCCCCCGCGGCAGCGACGCGCAGCGCCCCGCGTCAGGAGGCGTCACGGGCACGTCGTCGGGCGCCGCGTCGGGGGGCGTCACGGGCGCGTCGTCGGGCGCCGCGTCGCGCGCGTCGATCGAGGGCGCATCTTCGACGCCGAGGTCGTTGCCGAGGTCGCTGACCGCGTCGATCGAGGCGTCGGCGGGGTTGAGCTTCTCGTCGGGAAAGCACGCCCCGACCGACGCGGCACAGAGCGCCGCGAGCACCGACCTTCGTGCGCGGAGGACCATCGTGGCGGCGAGACTCCCGCGGTTGTCGCCCCGGGGTCAAGCCGCGGCTTGACAACGCCCCCCGGTGTCACATCAACGTTCCCGCGTGAAGACGCAATCGAAGGTGTTCGCGCTCGCCCTCGCCGCGTGGGCGCTCGCGGGCTGCGGCGATGAGGTCACGAGGTACGTCCCGCCCGACGCGAGCGCGTGGGACGCTCGGGGCGCGTCGTGGGAGTCGCCCGATGCGGGCGCCGCGGGCTACGGCTTCGTGAGCAACAGCCTGATGAACTCCATCTCGGTGCTCGACCTCGCGGCGCGCCGCACGGTCGCGACGATCCCCGTGGGGGTGGTGCCGCTCGCCGAGAACGGCCCGCACCACCTCGCCGTCGACGGCGCGGCGGGCGCGATCTACACCCCGCTCTCGATGCCCGCGGCGGCCGTCCCCGCGGGGCCTCACGCGGCGCACGGCTCGTCGTCGCGGCCGGGCGTGCTCATCAAGCGCGCGCTCGACGACTTCAGGCTCCTCGGGCGCGTCGACGTCGACGCCAACCCCGGCGACATCGTGCTCTCGCCCGACGGGCGCCGCGCGTTCGTGTCGCACTTCGACCTCCTGCGCGCGCAGGCGAACCCGGGCGACCGCGAGGCGCAGCGGTCGAACCTCGTGGTGGTCGACACGCGCACGATGCAGCGCACGCACACGATCCCCGTGTGCGTGGCCGCCCACGGCATCGCCGTCTCGCCCGACGGAGACACGGTCTACCTGGCTTGCTACGGCGACGACGCGATGGGCGTGGTGTCGTTCGCGGGCGCGTCGCCCA
Organism: Polyangiales bacterium; assembly: GCA_039809605.1. Lineage (GTDB taxonomy): Bacteria > Myxococcota_A > Polyangia > Polyangiales > CAISKJ01. The sequence goes on from JBDHVF010000016.1 coordinate 2,721, forward strand.
CGGTGCGCCTCGTGCCCATCCGCGGCGAGCTCTCGCCCAACCCCACGGCCCCCACCTACGGCCCCTACGCGCTCACCCCCTCGCCCGACGGGAGCACCGTGTGGCTCGGCGGCTCGCCGAGCCCCTCGGGCAGCCGCGGGCTGCTCATCGCCTTCGACACGCGCACGCAGACCTTCGACAGCGCGCGCGCCAGCACGTCGCTCATCGGCACGCCCCTCTTCGGCGCGTACGCGCCCGACGGGAGCACCATGGTGATCCCCCTGCAGGGCCGCGACGCCATCGCGCGCGTCACCACCTCGGCGCCGCTGCGGGTGCTCGAGCAGGTGCCCGTGAACCCCGCCGAGTGCGTGCTGCCGCACCAGATCAACCGCGGCCCCGACGGGCTCTACTACCTCGTGTGCGAGGGCGTGCACGACCGGCTGCGCCAGGAGCACGGCGCCGTGCTCGCGCTCGACCCCGACACGCTCTCGGTCGTGGCGCGCTACGAGGTGGGCGTGTACCCCGACGCGGTCTACTTCGTGGGGGCGCGGCGTTGAAGCGCGTCGCCCTCTTCACGGCCCTCGCGCTCGCGGCCGCCTCGTGCGGCGACACCGAGCGCCTCGCGCCCCTGGCCGAGCGCGGCGCCGAGCTCGCGGCCAACCCCCGCGTCACGCGCTCGCAGTACAACGCCTTCGCGTGCCTCACGTGCCACGCCGTGCGCGCGGGGTCGCAGGGCGACCGCATCCTGCCGGGCGCCCCCCTCCAGGGCGCGGCGCGCAGGCCGACGTTCTGGGGGGGCGAGACCACGCACCTGCGCGAGGCCGTCGAGCGCTGCTGGACGAGCTTCATGCGCGGCATCGCGTCGGACCTCGACGGCCCCGACGGGCAGGCCCTCGGCGCGTGGCTCGAAGCGATCGCGCCCGAGGGATCGACCGAGGGCACCGCGGCCGTGCCGATGACCTGGCCCCGCACCGTGCGCGACCCCGGCGAGGGGGGCGACCGCGCCCGCGGGCAGGTCGTGTGGAACCGCGCGTGCTCGCACTGCCACGGCGCCCTCGAGACGGGCGCCGGGCGCATCAGCCCCCTCACGTCGGTGGTGCCGCGCGACACGGTCGTGGAGCACTGCGACGACGACCTCATGCAGGTGGGCTACACCGACCGCCAGGCGTACATCCGCGCGGTCTCGACCGAGAAGATCCGCCACGGGAGCTTTCTCGGCTACGCGGGCGTGATGCCGCCGTTCTCGACCGAGGTGCTCTCCGACGCCGACGTGCGCGACCTCGCGAGCTTCTTCCGCTGCCCCTGAGCGCGGCTCAGACGAAGAACTCCGACTGGTCGACGAAGCGCACGCCCGCGCGCGACGCGAAGGTGCGGTCGGTGGTCATGTCGCCCACCATGACCGTGCCCGCGCGGTCGAGCCGGTGCTTCTCGATGAACGCCACGGCCATGCCGGGCATGGGCTTTCGGCACCAGCAGTTGATGGGCGCGGGCTCGTGCGGGCAGAAGGCCACCTCGATGTCGACGCCCAGCAGCTCGTTGGTGCGCGCGAAGCACGCGCGCGCCGCCTCGCCCGTGAGCTCGCCCTTCGACACCGCGCTCTGGTTCGACACGCCCAGGAGCTTGTACCCCTGTGACAGGTACCGCCTGAGGGCCTCGACGCGCCCCGGCAGCACCTCGACGTCGTCGGGCGCGAGCGGGTACTTGCCCCCGCTCTTCGTGCGGCGCAGCGTGCCGTCGTAGTCGAGCAGCACGGCCTTCTGCGTATACCCCGCGGGCTGCGCGCTCCGCGTGAAGCGCACCTTCTCGATCGACGCGAAGCCCTCGGCGGCCGTGGGCTCCTCGAAGGTCTTGCGGTGGCGAAAGAGCACCGACGGGCCGAAGGTGTTGGGGTCCTTGCGCGAGAGCTTCTTGATCTCGTCGGGCGACGGGAGCCCGCCGTGCTTGCGCACCAGGCGCTCGACGGCGTTGTACTGCGCGTCTTCGATGCTGGCGTCGAGCCACACGCAGCGCGCGGGCACGCCCAGGCGCTTCGCGAGCGCGAGCACCGAGGCGCGCGACGCCCGCGTGGCGTAGGTGTTGTCGAGCACCACGGACGCCCCCTCGCCGAGCGCCCGCTCGGCGATCGGCACGAGGTCGTCGAGGGTCTTGTCGCCCAGTGAATCTCGGTTCACCCGGCGGTGCGTCTTGAAGTGCGCCTCGGCCCACGTCGACTTGCCCGACGCGGGGTAGCCCATGACCAGCACGATCTCCATGGGCGCGGAGGGTAACCGCCCGCCCTCGGCGGCGCCACGGGCGGGGTGACGGGCTACGTCAGCGCGCCGCGGGCGACGATGGGCAGGCGCCGGTGCTCGGCGTGGCGCGCGTAGGTCGTGCGCACCACGTCGGCCATGAGGTCGAGAAAGAGCGGGTCGTCGTTCACGGCCCTCGCGCGCGTCGCCACGAGGCCCACGGCGCGGCAGGTGTCCATGGCCTCGCGGTCGAGGTCCCACAGCACCTCGACGTGGTCGCACAGAAAGCCGATGGGGCACAGCACCGCCGCGCGCCGGCCCCTCGCGCGCTCCTCGCGCACGAGGTCGTTCACGTCGGGCCCCAGCCACGGGTCCTCGGGCCGGCCGCTGCGCGACTGGTACGCCAGGGCCCAGTCGTGCGGGCCCACGAGCGCCATCACCGCCCGCGCGGCCTCGTCGAAGTTCCTGCGGTAGACGCTCCCCGAGGCCATCGACGTCGGGATGCTGTGCGCCGTGAACACCACCACCGCGCCCGCGCGCAGCTCCGGGGGGAGCCTCCGCAGCGCGTCGGCCACGCGCACCGCGTTGGCCGCGGCGAAGCCCGGGTGCGCGTGCCAGTCTTCGACGAAGGCCACGTCGACGTCCGCGAGGCCGCGCGAGGCGAGCTCGCGGCGCGCGCGGGCCACGTCCTCTTTGTACTGCCCGCAGCTCGAGTACGTGCGCTGCGCGGCCGTGATGAACCCGACGGCCCTGCGCACGCCCGCGGCGCTCATCTCCGCGAGGGTGTCGGCGACGTAGGGCCTCCAGTTTCGCATCCCCACGTAGACCGGCAGCTCGGGCCCGAAGCGCCGGAGCCTCTCCTCGAGCCCGCGCGCCTGGCGCATCGTGAGCTCGGTGATGGGCGACACGCCGCCGAAGTGCTCGTAGTGCTTCGCCACGAGCTCGACGCGCTCGGGCGCCACGCGCCGCCCGCGCAGCACGTTGGCGAGAAAGGGCCGCACGTCGCCCATGCCCTGCGGCCCGCCGAACGACACCACCAGCACCGCGTCGAAGGGCTTGCGCACCTACGCCTCCCGCGGCCCCGCGGCCCTCGCCCACCACGCCTCGAAGCCCGGCGCGCGCACGAGGTCGCGCAGCCCCGGCAGCGCGTGGTGGTGCAGCGCCTCGCGCACCAGCTCGCGCAGCCCGGCCTCGTCGAGCAGCGACCCGAGGGTCTCGTTCGAGAGCTCCGCGAGGGCGGCCTCGAGCTCGGCGCGAAGGGCCTCGCGCACCTCGGCGCGCGCGAGGTTGTGCCCGACGAAGTGGGGCGAGGTCTCGTCGAGCTCGGCCCACGGCGTCTTCGAAGCGCCCTTCACGGCCTCGGCCTCGGTGGTCTTCAGGAGCTTCTCGAAGGCCCTGAGCCGCCGCCGCCCGAGCTCGCGCGCGGTGTCCTCGCTGCGCAGCCGCTCGGCGATGCGCGACTGCGCGTTCGCCACGGCGCCGTCGATGAAGTCCTTCACGCGGTCTTGAAGGCGCGCCTGGATCTCTTCGCCGAGGCCGCCGAGCATGGAGCCCGCCGCGCGCGCGCCCCACCCGATCGCGCCGCGCAGGCCGCCCGCGCCGCCGCCGCCGCCGCCCTTGTCGCCCAGGGTCGCGGCGGCCTTCTGCACGAAGCCGTTGAGCGCCTCGCTGAGCATCGCGCGCACCGCGTCGCGCACGCGCTCGTTGGCGACCACCTCGTCGATCCACGCGCGGGGGATGTGCGCGGGCCTGCCGAGGCGCGCCCGGAGCTTGTCGGCCGCGCCGGGCGGCAGCCACTCGCCGAGCGTGACCGAGCTCTTCGAAGCGCGGTCGATCAGCCGCTCGCGCAGGGGCGTCCAGAGGCGCCGCTGCCAGCGCGCGGCGCGCTCGGGCTCGGCGAGGGCGTCGAGGGCGGCGAGCACGCGCGCCGGGTCGACGAGGTCGACGAGGGGGCGCCCGCAGGCGTGGTCGTACGTGAGGTCGATGAGCTCGCGCAGGAGCGCGTCGTCGAGGTCGGGCATGGCGCGCGCGACACTACCACGAGGGCCGCGCGGCTCACTGCGCGCGCTTGCGGATGGTGACCCGCGCCACGCGGCGGCGGCGCACGATCTCGACCTGCACCACCCAGTCGTCGAAGCGGGCGCGGTCGCCCACGCGCGCGAGGCGCCCGATGCGCTCGAGCACGGCCCCGCCCACGGTGTCGGCGTCGGTGCCCGAGAGCTCGACCCCCTGCGCGCGCAGGTCGTCGAGGGCCACCATGCCGTCGGCCACGAGGGTGCCGTCGGCGCGGGTCTCGACCTTGGGGGCCTCCTCGTCGTGCTCGTCGCGGATCTCGCCCACGATCTCTTCGAGCACGTCTTCGAGGGTGACGATGCCGCTGGTGCCGCCGTACTCGTCGACCACCACGGCGAAGGGCATCTGGCGGCGCTGCATCTCGCGCATGAGGTCGAACAGGCCCGTGGTCTCGGGCACGAGCGACGCCTCGCGCATGGCCTCGCGCAGGGTCTTCGGGCGCTCGGTCGAGAGCAGCAGGTCCTTGACGTTGATGTACCCCACGATGCGGTCGAGGCTGCCCTGCTCGGCCAGGGGGAAGCGCGTGAAACCCGACGCGCGCGCGCGCTCGAGGGCGTCGTCGAAGGGCATGTCGGCGTCGAGCCAGGTCACGTCGACGCGCGGCACCATCACCTGCCGCGCCGTGCGCTCGGTGAAGCGCACCACGCGCTCGAGGAGCTGGCGCTTGGCCTGCGAGAGGCGCCCCTTGGCGTAGGCCTGCGTGAGCATCCCGAGGATCTCCTCCTCGGAGAGCGCCCCCTCGGCGTCGTGCAGCGACGGGAAGCCCAGCGCGCGCAGGAGGAGCGACGACGCGCCGTTCAAGACGATGAGCCCGGGGAACACCATCCAGTAGAAGACCCGCAGCGGGCGCGCGACGGTGAGGGCCACGCGCTCGGCCGACCGGATCGCGATGAGCTTGGGCACCAGCTCGCCGAAGATGATGTGCGCGCTCGTGAGGGCCGAGAAGCCGATCACCAGCGCGATGGAGTGCAGCGCGGGCGGCGGCGCGAAGCCCAGGGGCGCGAGCGCGGCCTCGAGGCCGTGGGTGATGGCGGGCTCGCCCACCGAGCCGAGGCCCAGCGAGGCGAGGGTGATCCCGAGCTGCGTGGCCGAGAGGTAGCGGTCGAGGCGCTGCGAGATGGCCACCGTGATGCGGGCGGCCGCGTCGGAGCGGCGCCCGATCTGCTCGAGCTGCGTGGCGCGCAGCTTCACGAGCGCGAACTCGGCGGCGACGAAGAAGCCGTTGAGAAAGACGAAGACCGCGACGAGGCCCAGGGCCAGCACGTGCTTGTTCTACCCCGACGACCCCGTCGAGGTCGCGGGCGCCGCGGCGCCGGGCTCGGGGTAGATCTCCTTCAGGGCGCGGCGCAGGCGCTCCAGGCCGATCTCCTCGGCGGCCTCGCGCTGAAAGATCCTGGCGATCTTCACCAGGTCGGTCGCCTGCGTGCGGCCGATCGCCAGCTCGCGCTCGACCTCGCGCTCGAGGAACGACTCCCACGAGCCGTAGCCCTTGGCCTGGTAGAGCTCGGGCGCCGAGAGCTCCTGAAGGATCAGCGCGGCCTCCCAGAACTGCCGCTGGAGGTTGCGCTTGAGCGCCTTGAGCCTCGCCAGCGCGTTGATGGCCCGCGTGAGGTTGGCCTTGAGCTTCTCGGCCCCCTCGGGCGCCCTCGCCGGCGCGTGCAGCGAGCCGGGCGTCGTGGGCTTGGGCGGCGGCGGCACGGCCCCGGCCTCGAGCGGCGGCAGCGGCCTGCGAGGCATCCTCCGCGGGAGCATCGGCGGCGCGCCTCGCTTCACCTTCTTCTTCTTGATGATGAAGCCTTCGGGCGACGGCGGCGTCGACGGGGCCGCCGGCGCCTCCCCCTTCGGCGCGGGGGCCGGGGGCTTCGACGGCGCCGCGGCCGCCTTGGGTTTGGGCGCCTCGGCCTTCGGCGCGGGCTTCGCGGGCGCGGGCTTCGCGGGCGCGGGCTTCGCCGCGGGCTTCGCGGGCGCGGCCTTCGCCGCAGGCTTCGCGGGTTTCGCCGCGGGCTTCGGTACGGGCTTCGCAGGCGCGGCCTTCGGTGCGGGCTTCGCGTCCTTGCGGGTGGCCTTCGCTGCTGCCTTCGTCCCCTTCGCCTTCGTCATGGAGATCTCCAGACCCGTGAAAAGACCCTTATTTAGCGGACGCATAACATTCACACGCGCGTCCGTCCATCTTTTCGTCGGAAAGTCAAGGCCTTGCCTTGGTTCTGTCACCCGCGGCGACGCGAACCCGCTGGAGTTCCAGCGCGTCGCGCGCGTGCCCCGCGCGGCGTGCCGTGGTACCAGGGGAATCCCTCGCGTCGCGCCCCGCGACGATGATGTCTTCTCACCATGAGCCCCGACGACCCGACGCTGACCGTGGCGATGACGGTGCCTCGCACCGAGGCCGAGGGCCCGGGCTGGCGCTTCGCCCTCTGGGTGCAGGGCTGCCCGATGCGCTGCGCGGGCTGCTGCAACCCCGAGTTCCTCGCGTTCGAACCGCGCAGGGCCGCGCCCGTGTACCGCGCGAGCGAGCTCGTGGCGCGCGCGCTCGCCGAGGACGTCGAGGGCGTGAGCTTCCTCGGCGGAGAGCCCTTCGCGCAGGCCGCGGGCCTCGCCGCGGTGGCGCGCGGCGTCCGCGCGGCGGGGCGCTCGGTGATGGTCTTCTCGGGCTACACCCTCGACGAGCTGCGCGCGATGGAGTCGCCCGCCGTGCACGACCTCCTCGCGCACGCCGACCTGCTCGTCGACGGGCGCTACGACGCCTCGCGGCGCACCACGGCGCGACGCTGGGTGGGCTCCGACAACCAGGTGATGCACTTTCTCACCGACCGCTACTCGCCCCTCGACGCGCGCTTCTACGAGCCCAACCACGTCGAGATCCGCATGCGCGGCGGGGAGATCACCCTCAACGGCTGGCCCGTGCACGGCGCCCTCACGCGCGTGGGGAGGCCGCGATGAGCGAGGCCCTCACCGCACCGCGCGGCGCGGTCTTCACCGCGGCCGAGGGCCAGTGCCTCGACGTGCTCGCGATGCTGCTCGGCCGCGGGCGCGGCGACGTGATGCCGTCGCCCGTGAAGCTCGACGCCCCCCGCAGGGAGCTCATGGAGGCGGGCGCGCGGCGCATCGCCCGCTCGGTCGTGCGCTACCTCTGCGTCGACGAGGGCTGGCGCGAGCGCACCTGGCTCCGCGACGGGCGGCGCGTGAGCGGGCGCGCGTGGAGCCCCGCGCTCGGCCTGGGGTTCACCCCGCGGTACACCCGCGCGTCGCGGTCGTTCTGGCTCGGGGCGGCGCAGCACCTCCCGGTGCTCTCGTCGGTCGACGCCACGGCCGAGGCCTCGCGCAAGGCCGCCCGCGTGGTGCGCGAGCTCGTCGACGCCGACGGCACCGCCTCGGGAGACTGGGTCTTCTTCGCCATCGCGCACGCCTCGCTGCGGGGCTTTCGCCTCGCGTCGAGCGAGGAACTCCAGCTCCAGCGCCGGCTGCGCCTCGGGTCGCCGCTCGCGACGCTGCTCTACCCCGACGCGGGCGCGAGCCGCGAGGAGCTGCGCGGCCAGCTCGCGCGCCTCGTGGCCCGCGAGAACGTGCGCGTGGTCGAGTGCGTCGAGGCGCGCCTCGCCCGCGCGTGGACGGCGCACGCCGCGCAGACCTGGGGCTCGCGCCAGGCCCCCGACGACCTCACGGCGCGCTGGGGCGCCCTCGGCCGCACGCTCCACGCGTGGCTCGACGCGATCGACGGCGCGCGGCGCATGGACCTCGCGCGCCCGCTCCTGCGCTTCGCCGACGCGCTCGCCGCGGGGCCCTTCAGCGCGGGCGGCGAGGCCGTGCGCGCGACCCTGGCCGCGGCGCCGGGGCTCAAGAACCTCAAGGAGCGCGACGCCCTGCTCGCGGCCGCGGCGAGCGTGGCCGACGTGGGCGCGCGCCTCCTGCGACGCCGCGAGGAGCTCGCCGCCGAGCGCTACGGCGACGAGCGCTACGAGGAGGCGCAGGTGTACCTCCGCGACGCCGACGGCACGCTCACCCCCGCGCGACGTCAGGTCGAGGGCGCGGCCCGCGCGCTCTCGGGCGTCATCGGGTAGCGGCGCGATTGCGCGTCGCCCGCAGTCCGCTAACGTTGGCGCCCCCCCCGCCGAAAGGACGTTCCCATGAGCCGCGCGTACCGAGTGACCTGGGTGACCGTGTCGAGCAACGTGACCACGAGCGACACGCTGACCATGAACCTCTCGCTGCTGGGCATCCTCGCGGCGGGCGAGATGGCGGCCCTCCTGCGCGACGAGCTCGAGCGCGCGGGCTGGAAGCGCGAGGGCGACGGCTCGATGACCCGCGCGCTCGACGGCATGGAGGCGACGCTCGCGCCCGACGGGTCGAAGATCACCGTGACGGCCGGCGCCGAGGGCGCGATCACGGCGCGCGGCACCAACCGCGACGACGCCGCGAAGAACCTCGAGCAGACCGAGGCGCGGGAGAAGCAGCGGCTCCAGGGCGAGGTCGCGAAGCGGCTCTCGGCCGCCGAGCCCGACCTGCGCGCGAAGGTGGGCGAGGCCATCCAGCGGGTCTACGTCGAGGCGCTGCGCAAGAAGGCCGCGTCGATGGGGGCGATCGAGAGCGTTCAAGAGGGCCGCTCCAGCGACGGCGAGTACGAAGTGACCATCAAGGTACGGACGTGAACCGAACGATCCCCATCGCGACGCTCCCCACGGCGATGCGCGTCGAAGACGCCGTCGAGGCCGCCTGCGCGCAGGACATCGCCTTCATCGAGGAGCGCCTGCGCCGCGGCACGTCGGTGCTCGTCGAGTGCGACAAGGAGCTGTCGCTCTACCTCTACCTCGCCGTGCGCGCGCGGCTGCGACGCACCAAGGACGGCCCGAAGCTCGTCGTGGTCGACGGCCGCCCCGCGCCCGACACGCCCTCGCGCGGCAACCTCCCGCGCATGCTCGAGCAGCTCACCGAGGCCATCCGCGGCAGCGTCGACCGCACGATCATCGTGCTGCTGCACCTCGACGTGCTGACCACCACGCACACGGGCCTCACGCTCGAGGCGCGCGAGTCGATCCCGCTGCTCTACGAGAACCCCGAGGCGATCCTCCTGGGCTTCCGCGACCCGAGCTTCGAGATCCCGAAGGTGATCCAAGGGGTGTTCGGCGCGAGGCGAGAGATCACGGGCATCCCGCGCGAGGCGCTGCCCAAGATCGTCACGCAGCGCGAGGCGAAGTCGATGCACGCCACCGACTTCGACCCCTTCGGGCTCTACAAGTACGTGTCGGGCCTGAACCCCGTTCGGTGCAGGAGGCTCTTCAACGACCTCGGCGCGCGCCGCGAGGCCACCGCGGGCCGCCCCATGGCCCAGGAGGTCTACCAGGAGATCCGCAAGCAGACGGTCACCGAGGACATCGAGCTGCCCAACGTCGACCTCGACAAGGACCTCGGCGGCTACGACGAGGTGAAGACGAGGCTCCGCGAGGAGCTCATCGAGCTCGTGCGGAGAAAGGAAGGGCTCGCGAGCGAGGGGGACATTCAAGCGCTCGAGGGCCTGCTGCCGCGCGGGGTGATCTTTCACGGGCCTCCGGGCACGGGCAAGACGTTCTTCGCCAAGGCCGTGGCGACGGCGCTCAACGCGACGGTGATCGTGGTGTCGGGCCCAGAGCTCAAATCGAAATGGGTCGGCGAATCGCTGCCCTGGGACGAGGAGGTGCTCGTGCTCCTCGACGGGCAGGCGCGGCGCATGCCTATCGGCGAGCTCGTCGAGCGCCACGGCGAGCGCGACGTGCGCGCGTGGACGGTGCGCGACGACGGCAGCGCGTGCATCGCGCCGGTGACGGGGTTCCTTCGGCACGACGGCCCCGACTACGTCGACGTGCTGGTGACCGAGACCGGGCGCGAGGTGCGGGTCACGGGCGGCCACAGCCTCTTCGTCGAGCGCGACGGCAGGCTCGCCGACGTGATCGCCGACGAGATCGAGCCGGGCACGACCCGCGTGGCCGTACCGCTGCGCCTCGAGGCGCCCGAGACGCTCACCGAGATCGACCTCACGGCGCTCCTCGAAGGCGACCCCGACGTGCTCGTGCAGGGCTACGACCGCGCGCTCACCCGGGCGGCGCGCCGCGTGGGCGAGCTGAAGGTCGTCGAGGTGCTCGGGCACCCGCTGAAACGCCTGCGCGCGAAGCAGCGCCCGCCCGTACCACTCGCGGCGTACGAGGCGCTCCGCAAGGCCGCGGGCCTGCCGTGCGAGCTCGACGGGCTGAGCCTCTACTCCTGGCACCGCACGAAGAACCTGCCCGCGCGGCTCCGGCTCACCGAAGACCTCGGCGAGTTCCTCGGCATCTGGACCGCCGAGGGCAGCTACGCCCGCACGGGCGTGCGCCTCGCGCTGCACCGCGACGAGGCGGACCACTACGAAGCCCTCTGCCGGCGGCTCTTCGGCCACGTCACCCGGTGCCCCAAGAAGGGCAGCAAGGGGGTCGAGCTGGTGGTCAACTCCACGCTGCTCCGTCGCGTCATGCGCGACGGCCTCCACATGCCCGACGGGTCGTCGGAGAAGCGCGTGCCCCCGGCGATCTTCCTCGCGCCGAAGAAGGTCGTGGCCGCGTTTCTGCGCGGGTACTTCAGCGGCGACGGGACCTTCTCGGGCAAGTACATCGAGGCCAGCACCGTGAGCCGCGGCCTCGCGGCCGACGTGACGACGCTGCTCCAGTACTTCGGCATCGCCGCGCGCCTGCGCCGCAAGGCCGAGTGGAACGGCTCGGTCAGCCACCGCGTGCGCTTCCTCTGGTCGGGCTTTCTGCGCACCTTCGTCGACGAGATCGGCTTCGCCGACGCGCGGCGCAACGACCGCGTGCGCGCCTACGTCGACAACCTCAAGCTCGCGCGCAAGCTCCAGACGCCCGAGCGGCACATCACCCGCGACGTGCTCTGGGACCTCGTCGTCGAGAAGCGCCGCGTGCCCTACGACCGCCCGCACGTCTACGACATCAGCGTGCCCGGCACCGAGCGCTTCATCGCCGGCTTCGGCAACGTGCTCGTGCACAACTCCGAAGAGAACCTTCGCCGCGTGTTCCGCCAGGCGAGGCAGTCGGCGCCGTCGGTGATCGTGTTCGACGAGATCGACGCGTTCGCGCACCAGCGCGGCACCTACGTGGGGTCGGGCGTCGAGCACTCGATGGTCAACCAGCTCCTCACCGAGATGGACGGCTTTCGCAAGAACGAGATGATCTTCGTGGTGGGCACGACCAACTACCTCGAGTCGCTCGACGGCGCGCTCATGCGCCCGGGGCGCTTCGAGTTCATGATCGAGATCCCCGCCCCGAGCGCCGACGACCGCAAGCAGATCATCAAGATCTACGACCGCAAGTTCGCGCTCGGCCTCTCCGACGAGCTCATCGCCCACCTCGTGCGCCGCACCGAGGGCATGGCCGACCGCGAGAAGGGCATTCCGTTCTCGGGCGACCACCTCTACTCGGTGTGCCGCGCGCTCAAGCGACAGCAGCTCCGCACGGGCGCCACGGGCTTCACCACCGACGACATCGACAAGGCCCTGCAGCGCAAGACGCGCCGCGCCGTGGTGCTCTCGCCCGAAGAAGAGAAGGTCATCGCCATCCACGAAGCGGGTCACGCGCTCGTGGCGATGCTCCTGCCGAAGGCCACGCCTCCCGAGCGCATCTGCATCTCGCAGGATCAAGAGGGCGCGCTCGGGTACGTGCTCCGCGCGGCGCGCACGAGGCCGTACGTGACCACCGAGGACGAGATGCGCGCGGACATCTGCGTGGGCCTCGGCGGCCAGTGCGCCGAGCGCATGGTGCTCGGCGAGGCCTCGGTGGGCGCGTGGAGCGACCTTCAGCAGGCCAACACCATCGCCCGCGCGATGGTGGAGCAGTACGGCATGGGCAAGGCCCTCGGGCCGCGGGTGCTGCTCGAGGACGAGATGCGCCGCGAGGACCGCGGCGGGGGCGTGGGCGAGGCGCGGCGGCAGCGGGTCGACGACGAGATCGACGAGGTGCTCCAGGAGGAGATGCGCCGCTGCAAGGCCCTGCTCGAGGAGAACCGCGCGCTGCACGAGGCGCTCTACAAGCTCCTGCTCGAGCGCAAGGTGCTCGACGCACCCACGATCCGCACGTTCGTGACGAAGGAAGGGTGAGGGCGATGGCCGAGGTGACGATCCGCTTCAAGCACAACCCCGCGACGGGCAAGCGCGAGCTCATCATCGGGTACGAGAGCGACAGCGACGCGCTCCCGCACGAGCACGAGAAGGACCACCGCGCGCTCGCGGAGCAGCTGCTCGGCGTGCCCCTCGGCGACGACATCGAGGGCGTGCGCGTCGAGCGCGTGCAGAAGGACGGCCGCGCGATCGAGGGCGAGCTCGAGCGCGAGAGCGAGCGCCAGCGCGAGGCCACGAAGAACAAGGGGGGGTGATCGAGCCAGGCGCGCGCGTCCTGCACGCCCTCACCTCCCGAAGCCCCGCACTCCCCTTCGGGTTGCCCCGAGCCCGCGCTCCTGTCGCAGCCTCCCCGCGCACGGGGCGCGCATGAAAAGCCGCATATCCGCGGCTACCCGCCCGCAGAGCGCCGCCGCGCAGGTGTAACGTCCCTCGCGATGCTTCCTCGCTCGCGCCTCGTGGTACTCGCGGCGCTCGCGACGGCTCTCACGAGCACGCCGCTCGCGCTCGCACAGGAACACCGCTCGCTCGTCGCGCTCGACCTCGAGGGCTTCGGCAGCCGCAACCTCGACGCGGCCAACCGCGACCTCTTCACCTTCGGCGGCGGCGGCGCGGCGCACGCGGAGCTCAACGTCTTCTCGTGGCTCGGGCTGCACGCGGGCGGCGGGGTGATCGTGCTGCCCGGCGACCAGTCGTCCGAGGGCACGCGCTGGATCGGCGCGCGCGCGGGCCTGCGCCTGCACTGGGGCGTGTGGGCCACGCGGCGCCGCGACGACGGCTGGCTCGACGCGCACTGGGACTACGGCGTCTCGGGCGACATCACCCGCTCGGGCTTCGACGTGGGCCTCGGCTACGCCGTCGCCGTCGCGCGCTCGCTCCGCATCGGCCCCTTCGTGCGCTACCAGTTCGGCAGCGACCCTCGCGGCGAGGACCCGCACCTCATTCACGCCGGCCTCACCATCGGCTTTCTGGGCGACCCCCGCGTGGTGCGCGACGACGCGTCGTCGCCCGCCGACGCCGACCGCGACGGCGTGCTCGACGTCGACGACGTGTGCCCGACGGAGCCCATGGGCGCCAGCCCCGACCCCCACCGCCACGGCTGCGCGCTGCGCGATCAAGACGGCGACGGCGTGTCGGACCACGACGACGTGTGCCCCACGGTGCCGCAGGGCGCGAGGCCCGACCCGCGCAGGCCGGGCTGTCCGCAGAGCGACGCCGACGCCGACGGCGTGGCCGACCAGGACGACGTGTGCCCCACGGTGCCGCAGGGCGCGAGGCCCGACCCCCAGCGCGCGGGCTGTCCCATCACCGACCAGGACTCCGACGGCGTGATCGACGCCGAGGACCAGTGCCCGACCGAGCCCCAGGGCGCGCACCCCGACCCCCAGCGGCGGGGGTGCCCCGTGGGCGACCGCGACCACGACGGCATCACCGACGACGTCGACCGCTGCCCCGAGCAGCCCGAGACCTACAACGGCCGCGACGACGCCGACGGGTGCCCCGACGGAGAGTCGCTCGGCCAGCGCGTGGCCGACCAGATTCGCATCACCGAGCAGGTGCGCTTTCGCACCAACAGCGACGAGATCGTGGGGGCGCGGAGCTTCGCGATCCTCGACGCGGTGGTGGCGATCATGAACGCCAACCCCGACATCGCCCTGCTCGACGTGCAGGGCCACACCGACGACCGCGGGAGCCCGGAGCACAACCGCGACCTCTCGCAGCGCCGCGCGGCCTCGGTGCAGCGCTACCTGCGCGAGCACGGCGTCGCCCCGCAGCGCCTCTCCGCGCACGGCTTCGGCAAGGACCGCCCGCTCGTCACGGGCCGCTCGCGACGCGCGCGCCAGGCCAACCGCCGCGTGGAGTTTCACATCGTGCCGCAGGCCGCGGCGGGAGTCTCGCAATGAAACGCTCGGCGTGGGTCGCGCTCGTCGCGACGGCGCTCGTGGGGTGCGGCACCAGCGAGTGCCCCCCCGGCCCCAACCTCGACAGCCTCTACTGCCACACGCCCCCCGCGCAGGACGCGCCCGACGCGAGCGACGCACCCGACGTCTCCGACGTGAGCGACGCGCCCGACGTCTCCGACGCGATGGACGCGCTCGACGTGATGGACGCGATGGACGCGACGGACGCCGACGACGCCGACGTGTCCGTCGACACGCCCGCCGAGTCGCAGTGCGGCAACAACGTCGTCGAGCCCGGCGAGGAGTGCGACGACGGCCGCAACGAGCCCGGCTCGGGCTGCGAGCCCGGGTGCCGCTTCACGTGCACCGCGACGCGTCCGTGCATGGCGACGCCCATGTCGGAGACCTGTCGCGGCCCGACGACGTGCAGCGAGACGACGCACCGCTGCGTGCACGAGTCGCCCACGGCCGCGGGCGCCGCGTGCGGAGCGGGCATGGTCTGCGACGGCGCCGGGGGCTGCATCACGTGCCGCGACGGGACGCCCTGCGTGACCAGCAACCGCTGCCGCACGGCGACGATCTCGTGCTCCGGGGGCACGGCCGAGTGCCGCGAGACGGGCAACCTCGGCGTGGGCATGTCGTGCGGCGACGGGCGCGTCTGCAACGCCTCGGCGGAGTGCGTCGAGTGCTCGCTCGGCGCCTCGTGCACGCCCACGACGCCGTGCCGCACGGGCTCGATCGCGTGCTCCACGGGCGCGCCCGACTGCGCCGAGACGGGCAACGCCCCCGCGGGCTCGTCGTGCGGCGCGGGCATGGTGTGCAACGCCTCGGGCGCGTGCGTGGCCTGCAACGCGGGCATGAGCTGCACGCCGACCAACCCCTGCCGCGAGGGGGCGATCGAGTGCTCCACGGGCGCGCCCGTGTGCCGCGAGGGCGCGGCGCGCCCCGCGGGCACGTCGTGCGGCATGGGCCGCGTGTGCAACGCCATGGCGGTCTGCGTGGCCTGCACCGAAGGCATGAGCTGCACGCCCTCGACCGCGTGCAGGAGCGGCGCGATCCAGTGCGGCACCGGCGAGCCGGTGTGCGCGCCGACGGGCAACCTGTCCGCGGGTACGTCGTGCGGCATGGGCCGCGTGTGCGACGCCTCGGGCAACTGCGCCGCCTGCACGCCCGACGCGCCCTGCACGCCCGCCACCGCGTGCAGGAGCGGGCGGATCGACTGCGCCTCGGGCACGCCGTCGTGCCGCGAGGGGGCGAACCTCCCCGCGGGTACGTCGTGCGGCGCGAACATGGTGTGCAGCGCCTCGGGCGCGTGCGTGGCCTGCACGCAGGGCGCGAGTTGCACGCCCACGACCGCGTGCCGCTCGGGCGCCGTCGACTGCTCCACGGGCGCCTCGGTGTGCCGCGAGACGGGCAACCTCCCGGCGGGTACGTCGTGCGGCGCGGGCATGGTGTGCAACGCCTCGGGCGCGTGCGTGTCGTGCAGCGCGGGCATGAGCTGCTCGCCGTCGGACCCGTGCCGCACGGGCGCGGTCGAGTGCTCGACGGGCGCGGCCGTGTGCGTCGCGGGCGCGGCTCGCCCCGCGGGCACGTCGTGTGGAACGGGCATGGTCTGCAACGCCGCGGGCGCGTGCGTGTCGTGCAGGGCGGGGGCGAGCTGCACGCCCGCGACGCCGTGCCACACGGGCGCGATCGACTGCTCGACGGGCGCCCCGGTGTGCCGCGAGTCGGGCAACCTCCCGGCGGGTACGTCGTGCGGCGCGGGGCTCGTGTGCAGCGCGGCGGGCACCTGCGGCGCGTGCGTGTCGGGCGCGTCGTGCATCGCCCCGTCGGCGTGCCGCACGGGCGCGATCGACTGCTCCACGGGCGCCTCGGTGTGCCGCGACGCGGGCAACCAGCCGCCGGGCACCGCCTGCGGCGCGGGCTCGGTGTGCAACGGCAGCGGGTCGTGCGTGGCGTGCTCCGCGGGCGCGAGCTGCACGCCCACGACCGCGTGCCGCACGGGCGCGGTCGACTGCTCGACGGGCGGGCCCGTGTGCCGCGAGTCGGGCCTCGCGCCGCCGGGCTCGTCGTGCGGAGCGGGCATGGTCTGCAACGCCGCGGGGTCGTGCATCGCGTGTGCGGCGGGCTCGGCGTGCTCGCCGCTCAACCCCTGCCGCACGGGCTCGATGACGTGCTCGACGGGCATCCCCACGTGCGCCGAGACGGGCAACCGCCCCGGCGGAACGTCGTGCGGAACGGGCCTGGTGTGCAACGGCGCGGGCACCTGCGTCGCGTGCAGCGAGGGCGCTCCCTGCGCGCCGACCAACCCCTGCCGCACGGGCGCCACCACGTGCACCACGGGCTCGCCCGTGTGCCGCGAGACGGGCAACGTCGCCGACGGGACGTCGTGCGGCGCGTCGGGCATCTGCTCGGCGGGCGTGTGCATCCCCTGCACGACCTGCCGTCCGGGCCAGGTCGACTCGCAGGCCTGCGGCAACTGCGGGACGCAGACCCGCACCTGCACCAGCACGTGTACGTGGGGCGCGTTCGGCACGTGCACGGGTCAGGGCGAGTGCACGCGCGGCACGAGCCAGACGCAGGCCTGCGGCAACTGCGGGCGCCAGTCGCGCACCTGCAACGCGTTCTGCTACTGGGACCCGTGGGGCACGTGCTCGGGCGAGGGCGCGTGCAGGCCCGGCACGGTCTCGACCTCGGGCTGCGGCACCTGCCAGTCGCGCACCTGCTCGAGCACGTGCTCGTACCCCACGCAGTGCACGGCCTGTACGTGCTCGGCGTTTCACACGTGCCGCACGCGCTACCCGACCAACTGCCCCGCGGGCTACCACACCGCGCGGCGTAGCTGCGACTACTCGTGCGCCAACTGGTCGTACTGCTCGTCGTCGACGTACAACGCCGAAGACTGCGAGCCCGACTGCGGCACGACCTACACCATGTGCATCAACACCTTCGGCGAGGGCTGCGCGCCGGGGTATCGCATCGTGTCGATGGGGTCGAGCTACCAGTGCGCGCAGCAGAGCAGCTCGCTGAGCGGCCCGTATCAGACCTGCCAGCTCATCTGACGGCGGGCGGGCGGCGCCGCGGGGTGTTATCCTCCGCGCCCCTCGTTCACCCATTCCCCGCCGATGAAGTACGGAATCCGCCTCACAGGCACCGAGCGCGACCTCGCCACGCTCCACACGCTCGCCGACGCGCGGCCCGAGCTCGTGGTCGCCCCGTGGACCGTGCTGTCGCCCGCCGCGCCGTCGCGGTGCGCCCTCACCAGCGCGAGGCTCGACCTCTCCATCGCGCAGGGCCTCTGGGCGAAGGGCGTCGACGTGGTGCGCGTCACGGTCGACGGCGACGCGCTGCTCCTCGCGCCGCTGCGCGGAGAGGGCGAGGTCGAGCGCCGGGCCCCGTACGCCGCGCGCGAGGCTTCGTCGCTCGTCGAGGCCGCGCCGGTCGTGCGGCTCCGGGGAGACCCCGCGGCCGACGAGGTGATCTTTCGCGTCGCGCTCGACGGCGACGGCGCGCAGCGCGCGCTCGAGCGGCTGCTCGCGCTCAAGCGCGACGACTTCTCGATCGCCGAGGTGCTCTCGAAGGAGGACGGCGCGCGGGTGATCCTGCTGCGCGTGCCCGCGCCGCCGATGTACCTGCTCATGCGCTCGCGCGAGGAGCCCGTCGAGGGCGTGACCGCGTACGCCCGCGCGGGCGACGGCAACCTCTGGGTCGAGTGGGGCTACGCGCACCCGCTCGCGCACGTGGTGGCGCGGCACCTCAAGGGCGGCGACCGCGCGGCCTTCGTCGACCGCGCGGGCCGCTGGCGCTTCGACGCGGGGCCGCTCCCCTGGCGCAGCGTGTATGACGCGCTCGTGCCGACCTTCGCGGCGCCGCGCGTCGACTTCGCGGCGGCGCAGGGCGAGACGCGCTTCACCGTGCGCCTGCGCCTGGGCCCCGCGGCGATGAACGAGCCCGAGCTGTGGCTGCTCGACCCCGAGCAGCTCCTGGCGCTCGAGCCCCTGATCGAGTCGCTCACGCAGGAGGAGGTCGCGCGCTTCACCGTCGCGCGCACCACGGGCTCCGGGGGCTCCGGGGGCACGCGCTACGTGCTGCAGGAGATCGTGCGCCCCGGCGTCTCGCGCATGGGCGTGCGCGTGTCGGACCTCGCGGGCTCGGCGGGCTTCGCGCGCGCGCAGGGCACCGACAACCTCTACCTGCCCGTGGGGCGGCAGCTCCTGCCGCGCATGCGCCGCGACGAGCTGCGCAGCCTGCTCGAGCTCGACCGCGCGCGGCTCGTGGTGGTGCGCGAAGACGCCGACGGCCCCGAGGTGGTGCTCGTGCGCACGGCCGACGAGGCGCCCCTCTCGCGCTGGGTCGACTACGTCGCCACCGACCGGCGCATGGAGCTCGAGCGCCTCGACGAGGAGGCCGTCTTCGACTGGCCCGAGCTCGCGGTCGAGCGCGCCGCGCGCCCGAAGGAGCGGCCCGGCGACAAGCCCTCGCGCGCCGACAACGCCCCGCCGCCGCGCGCGCGCAAGCCCGAGCCGAAGCGCGCCGCCGAGGAGCCCGAGATCCCCGTCGAGGTCGACGACGAGTCCGCGGCCGACGCGGCGCTGCGCGAGGAGATCCGCGCGCTCGAGAAGGTGGTGGCCGAGGGCGGCTGCGACGAGGCCGCGACGTGGGGCTCGCTCGGCGCGCTCAAGGGCCGCGCGCAGGAGCTCGACGACGCCGCGGCGTGCCTCGAAGCCGCGATGTTCTACGGCGACGCGACGGCGGAGATGGCCGCGGCGCTCGCGGCGCACCGGGCGAGGCTCATGGGGGCCACGGGCAGCCGCGACGAGCTCCTCGCGCTGGTGACGCGCCCGCGGCTCTCGCCGGGCGAGGCGGCGTTTCTGGGCGCGCGGGTCGTCGAGCTGGCGCTGCGGGGCGAGTCGCTGGTCGACGACACGTTCTACCAGCAGGCCGAGCGGGCCTTCACCGACCCCGAGACGCCCGTCTCGCGGCGGCTCGCGTGGACCGTCGCGCGCACGCTCCACCGCCGCACGGGCGACCGCCTGGGCGTCACGCGCGCCCGCGAGCGCGTGCTCGGCGGCATGAACGACCGCGGGCTCTCGGACTCGGTGGACATGCCCCGCTTCGTGCGCTTCGCCCTGGCGCTCGAGGCGGGCGACGCGTCGGGCGACGAGCGCGCGCGCGGCGAGCAGCTCACGGCGCTCGAGCGCCTGTGGTCCGTCGCGCAGAAGGACTTCGTGCGCGAGCTCACGCCGCTGGGGGCGTACCTGCGGCTGATCTTCGCCGTGGGCTTCGCGCGCCTCGGCGCCACTGCGCGCGGCCGCGACCTCGTCGAGCCCGTCGAGGCCGAGGAGGGCGTGCACGAGCCGCCCAACCGCGTGCTCTTCAAGCTCTACCGCGCCCGCTACGCGCACGTGGTGACGCAGGGCGACGCCGAGGCGTGGAAGGCCGAGGCCGAGGGCCTCGTCGCCGCCATCAAGGAGCCCCGCGTCAGGGACCGCGTCGAGTGGCTGCGCACGCGCAGCGAGTGGCTGCGCACGCGCGCGGCCGAGGACCTCGGGCCGACGCTCAAGGCCGCCGTGGAGCGCACGCTCGCGGAGGTCGAGGCCTCGCCCGAGCGCGCGGGCGCGGCGCTCGCGGGGCTGCTCGACGGCGACCTCTACGCCTACGAGATGCGCGCCGCGGTCGACCGCGCGCTGCGCGCGGCGCTGCGCAGCGGCAACGACGACCACCTGGCCGACGTGCTGCGCGTGACGAGCGGGCGCTTTCAGCGCATCAACATCGCGGGGCACCGCGCGGGCGTGATCGGGTCGTGCATCAAGGCCGCGGCGGCGCTCGGCGAGGGCGAGACGGTCGACCGGCTGCTCGACGAGGTGGTGGCCCTCACGCTCGCGCCCGACGCGCCGCAGCCGAGGGACCTGCTCCTCGCGGTGCAGCCGGGCCTCGCGGCGCTGCGGAGGCTGGGCGTGGGGGCGTCGGCGCGGCGCTTCCTCGAGGCGCTCGAGCCCGTGGCGCAGCGCGGGCAGCGCGAGGGCGTGAAGCTGCGCGCGGCGCTGGCCGACGGCTTCTTGCAGATGAGGGACGTCGAGCGGGCCGACCAGCTCATCGCGCAGTGCCTCGACGACACGCTCGACGGCTCGCTCGACCACGTGGGCCGCTACGACGCGGGCGTGGCCGTGCTCGCGTCGCTGCGCCACTGGCCCATGGCCGCGCGCGCGCCGCGGTGCGAGCGCGTGCTCGCGGGCCTCGACCGCTTCACCGACGCGTTCACGGCGAGCACCTACAAGCTCTACGAGACCCACAAGGTGCTCATCGCCGAGCGCGTCGTCGACGCCGTGGCCGACGACGTGACGTTCCGGGGCGACCGGGTGCGGGCCTTCCTCGACGAGGAGGAGCAGGTGATCCGCCGGAGGATCCTCGCGGACTGGAGAGAGGCATGTGGACGCTGAACGAGCTCGAGCGTGAGATCGACGACATCAGGGCGCGGGTGAACCTGCACCGGCGCGAGCTGCGCGAGTACTTCGTCAACCGCGGCGAGGAGATCGACCTCGCCACGATCTGCGCCTGCGCGCAGGAGCCCCTGCTCTTCGTGGGCCCGCCGGGCACGGCCAAGAGCGACCTCGTGGTGAAGTTCGTCGAGAGCCTCGGCCTCGGCGAGGACGACTACTTCGAGTACATGCTCACGAAGTTCACCGAGCCGAGCGAGATCCTCGGGCCCATCGACATCGACCTGCTCAAGCAGGGGCGCTTCGTGCGGCGCACCAGGGGCAAGCTCCCCGAGGCGCGCGTGGCCTTCCTCGACGAGATCTTCAAGTCGAACAGCGCCATCTTGAACACGCTGCTCACCATCGTGAACGAGCGGAAGTACTACCAGGACGGCGAGCCCGTGCCCGTGGCGCTGCGCATGCTCTTCGCGGCCACCAACGACATCCCCGAGCAGAGCGAGCTCGACGCGCTGGCCGACCGCTTCGTGCTCAAGATCGAGACGCGGCCCGTGAAGGACACGCACTTCACCGAGCTCATCGACGCCGGGATCATGAACGAGGTCTACCGCGCCACCGAGCAGCGCCCGTGGGCGCGCGGCACCGCGAGCTTCGAAGACTTCCTGAAGTTCAAGCGGTACATGGACCTCACCTTCGGCGCGCAGGGCGCGGGCGGGGCCGACCGCGAGCAGTGGTTCCCCAGGGACGTGTTCGCGGAGTTCCGCCGCGTGGTGCGCACGCTCGAGACCGAGGACAAGGTGCTCGTGAGCGACCGCAAGCTGGTGAAGCTCTACAAGGTCATCCGCACGCGGGCGTTCCTCTTTCACGGCGGCGCGGTGCAGACGCCCGACCTGGGGCTGCTCGCGTACGCGGGCAACCGCCGCCACGAGCTGCCCGCGGTGGCCGAGAAGGTGCGCGCCCTGCTGGGCCTCGGGGGCGCGAGCTGACGGAGCCGTGGCCCACGACCTCACGAAGGAGGAGCTCGCCCGCGCGCTGCCCGCGTGGTGCTACCTCACGGGCTTCGGCGAGGCCCTCGGCGAGGCGCTGCCCGCGTCGCTCGCGTGGCTGCGCGCGCGCTGGGACGCGGGCGACGACCACCTGCCGCTCCACCTCGTGCACGACCTCGGGTACCTCCTGCTCCGCGGGAGGGACTTTCGCTTCGCGTCGTCGCGCGACATGGAGCGCTGGCCCGAGCCCGAGCGCGCGATGCGCCTCGCGTACGAAGACCGGGTCCTCGGCCGCTGGGCGCTCGACCCCACCGTCGTCGACGCCCACGTGGTGATCGCGGGCATGGACCCGCAGCACCGCGAGGCGGCCGTCGCGCACGCCGTGGGCCTCGCGCTCGCGCGACCGCTGCGCGGCGCCGAGGCCGTGGTGTTCGGCAACCCCGCGCACCTGCGCGCGCTCGCCGCCCCGCTGGTGGCCTCGCTGCCCGAGCGCTTCGAGGGCTGGGCCGACGCGCTCGACCCGGCGTGGCGCGAGTGGGCCGCCGAGCAGCTCCAGGATCTCACGCCGCTGCTCCCGTCGGGCCGCGTGTTCGCCGCCGAGGACCTCTGGGAGATCGCCCACCTGCCCGAGCTGCCGAGCGAGAGCGCGCGCCTGGCGCTGCGCGAGGTCAACGGCCTCGCGGGGCGCGTCGGGCACGTGCCCGCGTCGGTGGCGCTGAGCATCCGGCAGACGGCGCGCGAGGTGCCCGTCGAGGCCGAGGAGGCCGACGTGTACCCCGCGGGCGGCTTCGACGCGATCGCCACGCGCGGGGCGTTCGAAAACCTCGTGCGCTCCGAGGTCGCGTACGTGGGCGAGGGCAAGGTCGACGGGGGCGACGTCGACCTGTTCGACGTGCGCTTCGCCGAGGGAGAGCTGCTCTACTACACCCGCGACGAGAGCCCGCTGCTCGACGCGCGGAGAGACCTCACCGTGGTGATCGACCGGCCCGCCGAGCAGCGCTACAAGCAGCCCGCGCTCGAGGCCCAGACGCTCGTGCTCGCGCAGTCCGTGGCGCTCGCGCTACAGTCCGACCTCCTGCGCGTGTTCGGCCCCGCGGGCTCGCGCGTGCGCGTCGTGTGGCGCTGCGAGACGGCCGAAGACCGCGCCGTGGCCGACGAGGAGCGCGCCCTGCTCTCGCTCCCCCTGGCCTCGGAGCTCGCGCACCGGCGCGTCGAGCTCGCGCGCGTCGACGCGTGGGGCGACGTGCCCGACGCGGGCCGGGTGATCTTCTCGCCGCGCGCGGCCGCGCCCGAGCTCTTCTACGTCGCCTGGGTGCGCGTCGGCGACGACGTGTGGCAGGGCCTCGACGCCACCTGGGACCTGCGCGAGGGCCCCCGCTGCATGCGCGCGCTCGCCGACGCGCTGCTCGTGGCCGTCGCGCGCCGCCGCGTGCGACGGTCTCGCAAGAAGCCCCGCGCGGTGACGTAGGTGCGCGCCCCCGCCGCCCTCTCGCTCGCCCTCTCGCTCGCCCTCTCGGCGACGGGCGCGCGCGCCAACGGGCGCTTTCCGACCGCGCAGCACGTGGCGCTGAGCCCGGGCGACGGGCGCTCGATGGCCGTGCGCACCACCTTCGGCCTCTTCGTGAGCCGCGACGCGGGCGCCACCTTCGCGTGGGTGTGCGAAGACGCGCTCGGCTACGGCGGCGGGTGGGACCCGCCCCTCGTCTACACCTCCACGGGCGCGCTGATGCTGGGCCTGCGCGACGGCCTCCTGCGCGCGCCCGGCGAGTGCGCGTTCGAGCGCAAATCACAGTCGACCGACGCGGTGGTCGACCTCGCCACGAGCGCCGACGGCGCCCACGTGGCCGCGGTCACCGGCGGCGTCGAGGCGCCCGCTCGCGTGCTCGTCTCCGACGACGGCGGCGCGAGCTTCGAGCGCTTCGACCCGGGCGTCGCGGGCGTGCGCTTCACCACGCTCGACTTCGCGCCGTCGAACCCTTCGATCGTGTGGGCCGTGGGCCTGCGCGGCCTCGCCTCGCGCTCGCTGCTCCTGCGCTCGGGCGACGGCGGGCGGTCGTTCCGAGAGGCCGGCGAGGTGGCGGTCGACGGCGACACGGCGTGGCTCTCGGCGGTCGACCCGCGCGACCCCGAGCGCCTCTGGGTGCGCGTCGCGCGCTCGGGCGAGACGGCCCTCGCGGTCACCCCCGACGGCGGCCGCACGTGGCGCACCGCGCTGACCGTGCGAGGCGCCATGACGGGCTTCGCCCTCGCGGGCGACGGGCGGAGCGTGTGGGCCGGCGGCCCCGCGGCGGGCCTGCGGCGCTCGACCGACGGCGGCGAGCGCTTCGACCCGGTGGACCCGTCGCCCGTGCTCTGCCTGCGCCACCACATGGGCGCGCTCTACGTGTGCACCGACCCCTCGCTCGACGGCGTGGCGCTCGCGCGCGTGCGCGACGGCTCCGACCGCCGCGAG
>JBDHVF010000017.1:0-26895 GCA_039809605.1 Polyangiales bacterium
GACCGCGAGCGCCGCGCCGTACCGCGCACGTCGCAGCAGCGCCCTCGCGCTCACCCGCGCCCCCGGCCGCAGCGAGCGCATGCCGACGGCGCCGAGCACCGCGGGCCCCGGCCCGAAGGCCGACACGACGGCCCCGTCGGGCGCGGCGGTGAGGGAGTAGCGGAGCCTCCCCGCGCGCGCCTCGGCCGCGACCGCGTCGACGCCCCGCAGGTCGAGCGTTCCCTCGCAGACGAGGGTGAGCGCGCCGAGGCGGCCGGGCGTGGTGTCGCCGCCCTGAAAGCGCAGCGGCGCCGCGAGGCACGCGAGGCACGCGACGAGCGCTGCGACGACGCAGCCCGCGGCGATGGAGGATCGTGAAGAGGGAGCGGGAGGGCCCGACGGCACGGCGCGGGCGAGTCTACACGGCGCGGGCGGTCACTCGTCGCGGCCCGAGTTGCGGAGGAAGGTGGGGATGTCCCACTCGTCCTCGCGGAGGTTCGCGACGGGCGGCCCCGCGGGGCGCGAGGGGCGCTGCGAGGGCTGCTGCGCGGCCTGCGCGGGCATCGCCGCGCGGCGGCCGATGTCGTGGCCCACGGCGGCGGCGGCCACCTGGCGCTCCTGGCGCATCACGGGCTGCGACTGCACCGGCGGCGCGTACGCGGGGCGCTGCGGGGCCTGCATCATCACCTGCGGGGTGACCACGTGCTTGGGCGCCTGCGCCACGCGCACGGGCTCCGAGGGCTGCTCGGCGCGGCCGAAGCCCGTGGCGATCACGGTGACCTTGATCATGTCGCGCATGTCGGGGTTGATCACCGAGCCGAAGATGATGTTCGCGTCCTCGTTGGCCGAGTCCATGATCATCGTCGCGGCCTCGTTGACCTCGGCGAGGCGCATGTCGGGGCCGCCCATGAAGTTGATGAGAATGCCCGTCGCGCCCTGCACGCTCATGTTGTCGAGCAGCGGCGAGTTGATGGCCGCGTTGGCGGCGTCCATCGCGCGGCGGTCGCCGCGGCCGTAGCCGATGCCCATGAGCGCCATGCCCATGTTCGACATGATGGCCTTCACGTCGGCGAAGTCGACGTTCACCACGCCGTTCTGCTGGATCAGGTCCGAGATGCCCTGCACGGCGTTGACGAGCACCTCGTCGGCCTTGCGGAAGCCGTCGGTCAGGGTCATCTCCTGGTCGCCGAGCTGAAGGAGCTTCTCGTTCGGGATGGTGATGAGCGTGTCGACGTGGTTGGCGAGCTCCTCGAGCCCGAGCATCGCCTGCTTCGAACGGCGCCGCCCCTCGAAGCCGAAGGGCTTGGTTACCACGCCCACCGTGAGCGCCCCGAGGTCGCGCGCCACCTGCGCGATGACGGGCGCCGCGCCCGTGCCCGTGCCACCGCCCATGCCCGCGGTGACGAACACCATGTCCGCGCCCTGGAGGTACTCTTGAATGAGCTGGATGTCCTCCATCGCGGCCTTCTTGCCGATCTCGGGGTTGGCGCCCGCGCCGAGCCCCTTGGTCAGCGAGCGACCGAGCTGGATCTTCTGCTCGGCGGGGTTCGAAGCGAGGGCCTGGATGTCGGTGTTCGCGACCACGAACTCGACGTCCGAGACCTGCGACTCGATCATGGTGCGGATCGCGTTGCCGCCCGCGCCGCCGACGCCGACCACCTTGATGCGCGCCGCTGCGAAGTTCGTGTCCTCGGCCAGATCAAACGTGAGAGCCATCTCCATCCTCCGACGAAGGTGCGCCGCCGTCCCCTGCTGCGCCCCGATGTTTGTGTGCGCCGCGCCGTGAGCGTCCTCATCCCCCGGCGTCGCGCCCGTTGACTCGAAAACCCCTCAGAACACTTCGCGCAGCCACTCCCAGAACTTCGTCCCGAGGCGCGCCTCGCGCTCGTCGACCTGGGCCGCGCCCTGCGGCACCTGCGGCTGGAGCTGCGGGTGCTTCGCGGCCGCGACGGGCTTCTCGGCCTTCGCGGGCCGCGTCGCGCCGTACTTCAAGAGCCCCACCGCGGTCGCGTACGCGGGGCTCTTGACCATCTCTTCCATCCCGCCGACGCCCATGGGGACGCCCCTTCGAATGGGCATCCCGAGCACCTGCTCGGCGAGCTCGGGGGTGCCCTCGAGCAGCGTCGCGCCGCCCGCGAGCACCACGCCCGCGCCCAGGAGCTCGGCGTAGCCGCTCTCGTGAATGACCTTCGCCACGAGGCGAAAGAGCTCCTCCATCCGCGGCTCCGCGATGGAGGCGAGGTACTGCCGCGGGATGGTCCGCGCGCCGCGCCCGCCCACGCCGGGCACCTCGATGACGTCGTTCGGGTCGACCATCGAGCCGAGGGCGCAGCCGTGCCGGAGCTTGATGCGCTCGGCCTCGCCCACCGGCGTGCGGAGCCCCGTCGCGATGTCGTTCGTGAGGTTGATGCCCCCGAGCGGGATCACCGCCGTGTGCACCAGGGCCCCGTCGACGTACACCACGATGTCGGTCGTGCCGCCGCCCACGTCGACCATCGCGACGCCGATCTCCTTCTCGTCGTCGGTGAGCACCGCCTCGGCGCTCGCCAGGGGCTCGAGCACGAGCTCGGCCACGTGCAGCCCGCAGCGCTCGGCGCACTTGGTCACGTTCTGCACGCTCGCCACGGCGGCCGTCACGAGGTGCACCCTCGCCTCGAGCCGCACGCCGCTCATGCCCACGGGCTCGCGCACGCCGTCCTGCTGGTCGACGATGTAGTCCTGCGGCAGCACGTGGATGACCTGGCGGTCGAGCGGCATCGAGATGCGCCGCGCCTGGTCGAGCACGCGCTCGACGTCGTCGCCCGAGACCTCGTGGTTGGCGATCGAGACGATGCCGTGCGAGTTCACCCCGCGCACGTGCGAGCCGGCGATGCCGGCGTACACGGTGGCGATCTCGACGCCGGCCATGTTGCCCGCGCGCTCCACGGCCTCCTTGATGGAGGTCACGGTGCTCTCGATGTTGACCACCACGCCCTTGCGCAGCCCCTTGGAGCGGGCCTCGCCGACGCCGGTGATGTCCACCCCGTCGGCGCCGACCTCCCCCACGACCGCGAGGGTCTTGGTGGTCCCGATGTCGAGACCCACGATGATGTCACCCGGCTTCGCCATTCCGTCACTCCGTCGACGGAACGCCCAATGCCACGAGCGGCATCACGCACACAAAATAGCTGCACCCATTCTCGCGAGCACTGAACGCATGAACGAGCGCGTCAGCGCGCGATCGTCCACGCGCCCTCGACGCGCGTGGCCATGAACGCGAAGCCGAAGGGGCGCTCGGCGTCGCCGCCCTTGATGGGCGCCGCGCCGTAGGGGTCGGTCACGCGCACGAGCCGTCCGCGCGCGTAGGGCGTCGCGGCGAGGGCCGCGGGGTCGAAGGGCTCGAGCGACCAGCCCGCGGTCTCGAAGCGCTCGGCGTACATCGCCGCCTGCTCGTCGCGCACCTCGTCGACGCTCAGGTCGAGCGCGCGGGCGAGCTCGCGGGAGCGCAGGTCGGTGAGGGCCATCACCGCGTCGAGGTCGCGCCGCGCGAGGGCCGAGTGAACGGTCTCCGCGAGCGCCACGAGCTCGCGCGCGTCGTCCATGGTGGGCGCGGCGGCGGGCGCGTCCTGCCAGGCCCAGCGGCCGAAGGCCTGGTCGGGGCGCACCGTGAACTGCCGCGCCCACACGCCCGTGAGCACGCCGGGCTCCGCGGGGAACTCCGTCGGGTTCCACACGAACTGCGCCACGCGGTTGGCCTCGGTGGGCGCGACCCCGTGCTCGCCCTTGAGAAGGGTCGCGCGGAAGGCGTGCGGCCCGGGCACGGCCACCCCCTCGTCGTCGGTCATGGGCGTGAGGAACACCTCGAGGCCGTTCGACTGCTCGACGATGAAGGGGTTGAGCTTGACCTGCGCGATGCGCCGCGCGCCCTCCCACTCGGCGAAGACGTCGACCTCGTTGAGCGCGGCGCGGGCGACGAGGCCCTCGCACTCGACCTCCAGCGCGTAGATGATCGAGCCCACGGCCCCGCCCCCTTCGACGCCTACGCCTCGTCGTGCGTGCGGGCCCAGTACGAGATGAGCTCCGAGTCGTCGATGATGCGCGAGTGGTAGTGGCCCCACACGTCGCTCACGGCCACCATCGCGTCGGGCGAGCAGCGCTCGGTGAGGTAGAGCGCGTAGTACTCGGCGCCCGAGCCGTCGTCGACGGGGCCCACGTAGTCGAGCCTGCGCCCCGACACGGGGCAGAGGAGCTCGCACTTGGTGCCGGGCTTGATGTCGGTGAAGCCCGCCTTGCGGCGGTCGCCGTGGATGGGCGACAGGTGCACGAGCCCCTCGCGGCCCTCGGAGCGCACCTTCAGCGTGACGGCGGGGTAGCCGTCGAAGGTCACGTCGGAGATGCCCACGAGGTTGTCGCCCGCGGGCCCGAAGGCCTTGGTGACCACGATGGTCACGCCGTCGGCCGTGGGCATCAGGCTGTCGCGCGCGCGCGGGGGGATGCTCACCGTGAGGTTCTGCTTGTCGATGTGGTCGTTGCTCATGAGACGAACCTCCGGTTCGGGGAGCGTGAGGTTGCCACCGTCGCCGTGCGCGTGGCAACGGCCTCGCGGCGCTTCATCCCGCGAGCAGGCGCTGCGCGGAAACCGAGCGCGCGTCGCGGCGCGCGACCTCGTCGGCCGGCGTGAACGACGCGTCGCTCTCGAGCCGGAACGACCCCACGAAGGGATCCGGCGGCGACGCCCCCCAGTCGTCGGGCGAGAGCATCGAGAAGTAGAGCCGGTTCGAGCCGTCGCGCTCGCGGCGGTAGAGGTGGTAGGTCTGCCCGGCCACCTTCACGAAGCGGCACTCGGCCCGGTGCAGCTCCGCGTCGCGCTGCGCGCGGGCGAGCACATCGCGGGCCTGATCCTGCAACGCGCGGATCTGCTCGGCGATCATCCCCAGCTTGTCGGTCGTGACCGCGGCGATGACCTGGTCGGCCCGCTGGATCTCGCGCGCCGCGTCGACGAGGTCGTGCGGCGCCGACATGCGGCTCAGGGGGTACGGTGACGTGCTCGCGGGCCCCTCGACGTTGGGCCCCGAGTAGCGCTTCGAATCGTCGCTCATGCGCGTGTGAGGGGTAGAGCGTTCCCGCGGCGAACGCAACGTCCGCGTCAGGCTACGTCCGCGCGCCTTCCACACATTCGTTGCCCTCGCCGACGGGCCGGTTGTAGATTCCCCGCCCCGACGACGGAGGGCGCTGTTGATCCCGATCGTTCGACTGTTCAACCCCAAGGGCCCCGACCGCGTGGCCATCGTCTCGGTGCAGGCGGCCTGGGGTAAACCCGGCGCCTTCAACGTGCAGGTCGCGCGCGGCCCCCGCCGTTCGAAGCTCTCCGCGGGCGTGGCCTACGGGCCCTTCAACGAGTCCGAGCTCGCGCAGCGCCACGCCGAGGTGATCGCGAACCTCCGCGGCGAGGGCTTCGTGCGCGCGGGCCTCACGGCGATGCTCCAGTCGATCGTGTCGAACGACCCGAAGGTGCGCGCCCACGCCGCGACGCGCCTCGGGTGGCTCGGCGACGTGACCGCGGTGCCTGCGCTCCTGCTCGCGGCCGACCGCCAGGGCACCGACCTGCCGTCGATCGTCGACGCGCTCGGGCGCCTCGGTGACGCGCGGGCGACCGAGCTCTGCCGCGCCGAGGCCGCGCGCAAGCTGCTCTCGCGACGTCGCGCGGGCGTCGAGGCGCTGCGCAACCTCGGCGACGCGCAGGGGCTCGCCGAGGCGCTCCAGCGCGCGCACGAGCGCCTGCCCGACCCCGTGCGCCACGCGCTCGCGGCCGCGAGCCCGAACGACACCTCCGACGCGGCGGTGCAGTCGGTCACCCAACATTTCAAGTCGGTCGACGTGAAGGACCTCGGCCTCGCCCTCGACACGCTCTACGAGATCGGCACCCCCCTCTCGGTCGCGTGCGCGGTTGCGGGCATCACTGCGGGCAACCTCGGCGCCCCGTACACCTGGCGCTACGTCAAGAGCGTGCTCAAGCGCGCGATGCTGCGCGGCGACCACCGCACCTTCGGCTGGCTCGCCCACCGCGTCGAGAAGGTCGCGCGCAAGGCGAAGGGCACCACGGCCTCGGTCAAGAGCGGCCTCGACGGGCAGACGCGCTCGATGCGCATCTTTCACCGCGCCACGCAAGACTTCATGCGCCGCCTCGCGTGGCGCCACCTCGTGCAGCTCGCGCGGCACCGGCCGTCGGAGTACCCCGCGGCCGCGGCCGCCGCGCTCGTGGCCTACGAGCCCGACGACGCGCAGCCGGTGAAGGGCGCCTACGACGAGTGGGCGCGGGCGTACCTGTTTCACCGCATCCTGCGCGGCGAGTCGAGGCGCTGGGAGTTCATCGCGCGGGCGATGGCCTTTCGCGTGAGGGCGGCGAAGAAGGGCCACGTGCCGCCGCCCGAGCCCCGCACCGAGTCGTTCCAGGCGCTCTGGGACGAGCACCCGTCGGCCTACGTGACGCTGCTCGCGCGCTCGCGCGTCGCCGAGGCGCTCGCCTTCGCGCTGCGCGGCGTGAAGCAGCGGCCCGAGGCGCTGCACGGCGCCACGCACGCCGAGGTGCTCGCGATGCTCGGCGCGCCGCACGACGAGGTCGTGGGCCTGGCCTCCGCCGAGCTCGAGCGGCGCTTCGACCCGCAGCACCCCGACTGGTCGCTCGTCGACGCGCTCGTGGCCGACGCGCGGCCCAACGTGCGCTTCCTCGGGCAGAAGTTCCTCACGCTGACCGCCGAGCTCTGGACGCGCGACGTCGACCGCACGATGGCCTACCTCGGCGCGGGCGACGCGGGCATCCGCACGGTGGCCGCGGGCCTCGTGCTCGCGGGCCTCGACGACGCCGACCCGTGGCTGCGCCGCGAGCTCACCGAGCGCATCCTCACGGTGCTCCAGGGCCCCGAGCCCTCGCCCGGCGCGCACGAGGGCTTCGCGCGCGTCGCCCGCGACGGCCTCGCGCAGGAGCTCGCCGACGTGCTCGGCGTCGACGAGCTCATGACCATGGTGTCGAAGGGCTCTCCCGCGGCGCAGGCGGTGGGGGCCACGGTGCTCGGGCGCAAGCCCGAGGCGGTGCAGTCTCTGGGGCTGCCGCGCATCGTCGCGATGGCGCGGCACGACGTGGCCGCGGTGCGCGAGGCCGCGCGCGCGATGATCAAGACGGCGCTGCCCGAGCTCCGGGCCGACCCGTCGCTCCTCTTCACGCTGGCCGAGAGCGAGTGGGCCGACACGCGCGAGTTCGCGTTCGACATGCTCCGCACGCACGTCGACCTGCACGCGCTCGGCGTCGACGGCTACGTGGGCCTGTGCGACTCGAACCGCGACGACGTGCAGGCCTTCGGCCGCGACGTGGTGCTGCGCGACCTCGACAAGCTCGACGCGGGCGACCTCATCAACCGCCTGTCGCAGCACCCGGCGCCGCGCATCCGTCGCTTCGCGCTCGACCTCGCGGTGGGGCACCTGAAAGAAGGCTTCGTCGCGCTCGCGAAGCTCGAGGGCTTCTTCCGCGCGGCCCTCTTCGACCTCTGGCCGTCGCGCAACGAGAAGCGCCTCGTGGTCGACTTCCTCTT
Source organism: Polyangiales bacterium (assembly GCA_039809605.1). Taxonomy (GTDB): domain Bacteria; phylum Myxococcota_A; class Polyangia; order Polyangiales; genus CAISKJ01. The sequence continues at coordinate 7,545 of JBDHVF010000017.1, forward strand.
GCAGCGGGGCCTGCGCGACGAGCGGCAGGCCGAGGTGGCCTCGCGCGTGCTCGGTGACTTCGTGCGGGTGAAGGGACGCCACGACTTCGAGAGCGCCCTCGAGGCGCTGGTGCGCATCAAGCTCGAGTACCCCGAGGTCGATTCGCGCGTGGCGCCCGCGGGAGGTGCCGCGTGATCGTCCAGTTCAAGTACGCGGGCCAGAGCGCCATCACCAGCGGGCTGCGCACGACCGACGTGCAGTTCGCCACCAACCAGCTCCGCGAGGCGGCGTTCTTCAAGGGCACGCTCGGCAACCCGGTTCTGTTTCGCGAGGCCCTCGCGGCCCTCTACGACGTGGTGGTCAGCGACTACAAGTACCACCCGCGCGACCGCCTCGCCTTCAAGGCGTGGATGGAGGAGCAGGACCGGAAGTTCCTCGCGGGCCTGTCGGTCAAGAGCGTTCAAGCGCGGCAGCGGATCGTGGAGCTCGAGGCGCGCAAGGACGAGCTCGACCGCAAGCGCTACGACCGGCTCAAGCCCTTCTACAAGGCCCGGCAGGAGTACTTCGACTGGATCTACTACCACCAGTACGAGCTCAACTACCTGTTCGACCCGGTCATCACGGTGCACCCCGACGAGGTGTTCTTCGAGGCGTTCTCGCGCGACGAGAGCTCGTACGCGCGGCTCGGCGCGAGGTACGACCTCTTCGAGAAGATCGACGCGTTCGAGTGCGGCACGACCAACATCGATTTCAGCGCGAAGCTGCACGGCGAGCTCGACCGCATGCGCACCTACCGCCGCACGCGCTTCGACATCGATCCGTCGGGCTTCACCGTGGCCACCGAGGGCGGCGCCTCGCTCAAGGAGAAGAAGATCGACCTGCCCGAGAGCTGGGTGAAGGGCTTTCTTCAGGTGCACTCGACGATGTCGCTCGGGCTCACGCACTTTCGCATGGAGCCCGTCGACCTCTTCAACCTGTGCCGCTTCTTGAAGCGCCACAAGGCGAAGGCCTCGCCGCGCGCGATGCGCTTCGAGCTCGACCCGGGCAGGCCCGTGAGGGTGGTGATGGAGCCCTGGGAGCACGCCATCGAGCTCTCTCCCACGGCCGTCTGGAACGGGCCGAAGAAGACCTCGATCCGCACGTGGGGGCGCGACCGCCTGCTCACGCTCGCAAGGCTCATCCCCGTGGCGCAGAAGGTCGACGTGTACCTCGCGGGGCAGGGCCTTCCGTCGATCTATGTGGTCGACCTCGGCGAGGTGACCTTCACGCTCGGCCTCTCGGGCTGGACCGACAACGACTGGACGAGCGGCACGCAGAAGTTCGACCTGCTCACGCGCAGGCTCCCGGTGAGCGCCGCGGAGCTCACGAGCACCTACGAGGCGCTCAAGAAGACGCGCTACGCGACCGACGTGGCCGTGGCGAACGAGACGAGCCTCGGGCTCGAGAAGACCCGCAGCGCGCTCTCGTACCTCTGCCAGATCGGGCGGGGGATGTTCGACCTCGGCGCCAGGGTCTACCGCCACCGCGAGCTCTTCGCCGAGCCCTTCACGGTGAAGGAAGCCCAGGCCGCCGTGAAGGCCCCTCCCCCGTCGCAGATGACGGCTGAGGAGAAGAACGGCGAGGCGATCTTCGCGGCGGGCGGTGTGCTCATCACGGCGCGGCGACCCATCGCGACGGGGGGGTACAAGATCTCGGGCAGCGTGAAGGGCACCAACGGCCAGCGCGTGCGCCCGGTGCTCTCGGTCGACACGACGGGGCGCATCGTCGAGGCGTCTTGTAGTTGCGCGTTCTTCACCAAGTATGGTCTAACCAGAGGCCCCTGCGAGCACGTGATGGCGCTGCGCCTGGGCCACATGAGCCGTCTCGAACAAGAGGACGGCGGCTGATCGTGGGAGGAGGTTCGCGAGAGAGGAGTCCGTGAGTCACTCGAGGACGGTGCGTGGGGCGCGCGTCGCGTTCCTGGCAATCTGTACGGCGTTACGCCGTGCGTGCCGACACGCCTCACATCCGTCACGAGCCCGTTCGTCACACGCGTACTACGCGGGCGTCGGGATGCAGCTGGTTGGGTCCCTCCGGGACCCGCATCCCCGTACGCCCGCGTAGTACGCTTTGAGTGGAACGAGCGCGTCCAAGGGTTGTTCGCAGAGCGATCGCGCTCCGCGCGCCGTCCTCGGGTGACTGACGCGAAGCCTCTCCGCGGCGCCTCCCGCCAATGTGGGAGTGCCATCGATGGCCGACGACGAGAAGGCGAAGCTCTACAAACGTCTCGTGCGCGACGCCAACGACTGGCAGGTGCTCGAGCGCATGCGGGTCAACGGCTTCTGGCCGTGGAACAGGGGCATCCCCGACGATCCCCCCGCCGAGGCGAAGGAGCGCGCCACGATCGAGGGCGAGCTCCACAAGCTGCGCTCGCAGGCGACCGCCGTCGCCGACCCCGACAAGGCCCTCGCGGAGGAGCGCAGGCGCCGCTGGGAGGCGTCGAAGAAGCGCCGCAAGGAGGCGAAGGCGAAGCGCGCCGCGGAGCTCAAGGAGCGCCGCGAGAAGTACGCCGCGTACCGCAAGGCCCACGTCGTTCACCTCGGCGAGGGCGTGAGCGCGGGCCTGCAAGACACCGCGAGCAACGGGTTCGAACTCGCGCGGCGCACGCTGCCCGCGCTCGCGCGCAGCCAGGACCTCGCCATGGTGCTCGGCATCTCGCTGCCCCAGCTCCGGTGGCTCACCTACCACCGCCGCGGCGCGTCGCTGGTGCACTACCGCCGCTACGAGATCCCCAAGAAGACCGGCGGACAGCGCAGGATCTCGGCGCCCAAGCCCAGGCTCTCGGCCGCGCAGCACTGGGTGCTCAAGAGCATCCTCGAGAAGCTCGACCCCTCGCCCCTCGCGCACGGCTTCGTGCGGCACCGCTCGATCGTGACCAACGCCACGCCCCACGTGGGCAAGCGGGTCGTGATCAACGTCGACCTCAAAGATTTCTTCCCCTCGGTGACCTTTCGCCGCGTGAAGGGGCTCTTTCGCAAGGTCGGCTACAGCGAGCACGTGGCGACCGTGCTGGCCCTGCTGTGCACCGAGCCCCCGCGCGTGCCGGCCGAGCTCGACGGCAAGACCTACTACGTGGCCCTCGGCGCGCGCATGCTCCCGCAGGGCGCGTGCACCAGCCCCGCGATCACCAACGCCCTCTGCCGTAGGCTCGACCAGCGCCTCGCGGGCCTCGCGAAGAAGCACGGCTTCACGTACACCCGCTACGCCGACGACCTGACCTTCTCGGGCGACAAGCCCGCCGCCGCGGGGCGCGTGCTGCGCAGCGTGCGAGCGATCGTCGAGGCCGAGGGCTTCGTCGAGAACCCCGCGAAGACCAGGGTGATGCGCGCGTCGCAGCGCCAGGAGGTCACCGGCGTCACGGTGAACACCCGCGTGACGATGCCGCGCGACGAGTACAGGCTCCTGCGCGCGACGCTGCACAACGCAGCGAGGCACGGGCTCGAGAGCCAGAACCGCGAGGGCCTCCCCGCGTTCGCGGCGCACCTGCGGGGCCGCGTGGAGTTCGCGTGCATGGTCGACCCCGAGCGCGCGCCGAAGCTCCGCGCCGCGCTCGAGGCCGCCCTCGCCCGCGGGTGACCGTCAGCGCATCTCGACGCGCAGCACCACGGCGCCGAGCTCGATGGTGGTTCCGTTCACCAGCGGCGCGCGCTCGACGCGCACGCCGTCGACCTTGGTGCCGTTGGTGCTGCCGCAGTCGACGACCCAGAAGCCGCCGCCCTCGAAGAGCACCCGGCTGTTCACGCGCGACACGTTGGGGTCGTTCACCCGCAGGCCCGCGCTCGCGCCGCGGCCGATGTCGTTCTCGGCCTGCAGGCGGTAGCGCGTGCCCTCGCCCGGCCCCGCGACGACCACCAGGTACACCTCGGGCACCACCGCGCCGACCATGTGCTTCTGAAACGCCATCTGCGACGGCGTCTGCGCCGCGAGCGAGCGGTTGCCCGACACGCGCGTGCTCGACTGCGCGAAGTCGCCGTAGTCGCGCGCCGCCTTGCGGAGCTTCTGATACTCCTCCTCGGCGGGCACCCGCTCCATGTTGGTGATCTCGTCGGTCAGCGCCTCGACCGCGTCGTCGAGCGGGTCGTCGCTGCCCTTGCGGTAGCCCGGCGTGTCCATGAGCGCCTGGCGCGCCTCGCGGAGCACGCGCGCGGCGCCCGCGAAGTCCCTGCGGTCGGCGAGGGCGCGGGCGCGGGCGCGGGCCTCGTCGGCCATCGCGAGCGCGCTCGCCACCACGGCCACGGGCTCGAGCGGGGCTTCACCGGGCGCCACCGTCACCCGCACGCTCGCCTCGAACGCCAGGGCCTCGCGCGTCACGGGCGTGCGGCCGAGGAGCGTCGCGCCCAGGAGCGTCCAGGGGCCCTCTCGCGCGGGCGCGCGGGCCTTGAGCTCGACGACCACGTTGAGCTCGTCGCCCGCGGCGAGGTCGGCGAGCGAGACGCGCAGCCCCTCGGCGCCGAACGCGGTCTTCGGGTCGCCGAAGACCTTGCGGATCTCGACGCCCTCGGGCGGCGTGAGCAAGAGCTCGACGCCCTCGAGCACCACGTCGCGCTGCGCGCCCAGGGCGCGCGCGAAGCTCCCCGCGGCGAGCTTCGTGTCGGCCACGAAGGCGTAGCGCCCGCCGCCCGCCTCGGCGACCGCGATCATCACGTCGTCGTTGTGCGCGGCGCCGTAGCCGAGCGAAGAGACCGACGCGCCGCGCGCGCGCACGCGCCGCACCTCCTCGGCGAGCGCCTCGGGCGTGCTCGACCCCACGTTGGGCTGCCCGTCGGAGAGCACGATCACCACCTGCCGCTCGCCGTCGGCCCGCGCGGGGAAGCTCAGCGCCGCGTGCGCGATGCCCGACGACATGTTGGTGTTGCCGCCCGCGCGCAGGGTCGCCGCCTCGGCCCGCGCCGACGCGCGCGCCTGCCGCGTCATGCGCCGCAGCGGAGAGACCGTGTGGGCGGCCGTCGAGAACGCCACGACGCCGAGCGCGTCGCGCTCCTCGAGCATCTCGGCGATCCTCTGCGTCGACTGGATCACCTGCGCGATGGGGTCGCCCGCCATCGAGCCCGACGCGTCGAGCGCGAGGATCACCGACAGCGCCGGGCGCGGCCCCGACGGCGTGTCGGCGGCCTTCACGCGCAGCAGCGCGTACTCGACGAGCTCGGCGCCGGGGGCGACGGCGCGGTGCACCGCGAACGATTCGAGCGTGGCGGGGGTGGGCATGGCGGCCGAGTGTAGCGCCGCGCGCGCCCGTGTCCCGTGTCACCCGAGCAGCACGAGGTGGTCTTTGTGAACGGCCTCGTCGCCGAGGCTGTACCCGAGCACCTCGGTGATCTCGCGGGTGTTGTGCCCGCGCAGCCGGTCGAGCTCGCCCGACGCGTACGCCGCGAGGCCGCGGGCGAAGACGTGGCCCTTCGCGTCGGCGATGTCGACGGGGTCGCCGCGCTTGAAGGCGCCCCGCACGAGGCGGACGCCCGAGGGCAAGAGGCTCCGCTTGCCCTCGACGACGGCCTTGCGCGCGCCCTCGTCGACCACGAGCGTGCCGCGGGCGCGGAGCGTGTGGGCGATCCAGTGGGCGCGCGACGAGCGGGGCGACGGGTCGGGCGCGAAGACCGTGCCCACGTCGGCGCCCGCGAAGAGCGCGCCGAGCACGCCCGGCTCGCGGCCCGGCGCGATCACGGCCGCGGCCCCTGCGGCGCTCGCCGCGCGCGCGGCGCGCACCTTGGTGACCATGCCGCCCTTGCCGCCCGACGACGTCTCGCTGCGAACGAAGCGGTCGACGGAGCGGTCGCCCGCGGCCACGAAGGGCACGCGCGCGCCCTGGTCGTCGAGCAGGCCGGGCGCGACCGAGAGCATCACGAGCAGGTCGGCCTTCACGAGGTTGGCGACCTGGGCCGAGAGCGAGTCGTTGTCGCCGAAGGCGATCTCGTCGACGCTCACGGTGTCGTTCTCGTTGATCACGGGCACGGCGCCGCGTGACATCAGCGCGTCGAGGGCGCCGCGCGCGTTGAGGTAGCGCTGCCGGTCGGCGAGGTCCGCGTGCGTGAGGAGCACCTGCGCCACCACGCGCCCGCGCGCCGCGCACGCCTCGGACCACATGCGGATCAGGTGCCCCTGCCCCGCGGCGGCGCACGCCTGGAGCATGTCCATGCGCTTGGGTCGCGCGTCGAGCCCGAGCTGCTCGACGCCGAGCGCGATGGCGCCCGAGGAGACCACGAGCACGCGGCGCGGGGGGTCGCTCGCGGCGAGCGCGACGATCTCGCGCGCGAGCGCGTCGAGCACCGCGCGGTCGATGCCCCCCGCGGGGGCCGTGAGCACGCCGGTGCCGATCTTGACCACGATGGTGCGCGCCGTCGCGAGGAGCGACGCGCGCGCGGGGAGGGCCTCTGCCGAGGGGGTCTTCGGGGTCGCGTTCATGGATGGGTCGCCCGGTGCATACACCGCCTGGCGCGTGCGCTCCAAGGCCGAGCTTGTCCTCCGAGCGGGCCGCGCCGTTGCTCGTGAGCGAGAGCCGGAACGCGGCGCCCCTCCGCACTTCCCCGGCTCGGGACCACACCCCCGATGACTCCACCGAGGTCTCTGAACCTTCTCGGCACCCTTCTGCGCGCGTCGATCCTGACGGTCGCGTCCGCGGCGCTGGCCGCGTGCGGCGGCGACGTCGTGCGCACCGGCGACCCCATCACGTCGGCCTCGCCATCGGGCACGGCGCCCACGGCGATCATGCAGACCCTCTGGCGCCCCGCCGTGCGCCGCGTGGTGATCGAGGTCGACTACGGCCCCAACGCCGCGCCCTACGTGGGCTCGGTGCCGGGCATGGGCGACGCGTGGTCGATCCTGCGCGCCAACGCGCAGCGGCTCTTTCGTGGGTCGGGCAAGACCGTGACGGTGCCCGTCACGCTCGGCCAGATGCAGCGCATCGACGTGAGCGGGCGCGACTTCACCTCCGAGGACCTCGTCGCGCTCTCGCGGCGCACGCGCAACCAGCTCCCCACGGGCGACACGGCGACCTTTCACGTGCTGGTGCTCGACGGGTGGTTCCGCGACGCGTCGGGGCAGCGGCGCACCGACCTTCTGGGCGGGCACCTCGAGGGCACGGGCGTGATCGTGGTGTTCAAGCCCGTGGTGGCGAGCACCGCGAGCCGCGAGGCGCCGTACGCGGCCGCCGTGGTCGAGCAGCTCACGCTGGTGCACGAGCTCGGTCACGCCGTGGGCCTCGTCGACGACGGCGTGGCGCCCGCGCGCGCGCACGGAGACAACGCCCACCCCCACCACTGCACCAACGCCGCGTGCGTGATGAACGCGTGGAACGAGGGCACCTCGGCGGCCACGTCGTTCGTCGCGCGCGTGATGCGCACGGGCGACCCCGTGCTCTTCGACGACGACTGCCTCGCCGACGCCGCCGCCGCGCTCGCCGCCGCGCGCTGACGCCTCGCGCGACGCGCCGGAGCGTGTATCCTCCGCGCGATGCTCAAGGGAAAGCGATTCGCCTTCGTAGGCGCTGGAAACATGGCCGAGGCCCTGGTGCGAGGCCTTCTCGCTTCGGGCACCGTGTCGGCCCACGACATCACCGTTTCGAACCGGCGGAGGGAGAAGGCCGAGCGCAACGCCGAGCGCTGGGGCGTGCGCGCTGCGGCCGACAACCACGCGTGCGTGCGCGACGCCGACGTGGTGATGCTCTGCGTGAAGCCCCAGGTGATGCGCTCGGTGCTCGACCAGGTGGGCAAGGACGTGCCCGGCGACGCGCTCGTGGTGAGCGTGGCGGCGGGCATCCCCACGCAGGCCATCGAGGCGCACCTGACGCCGGGCCAGCGCGTGGTGCGCGCGATGCCCAACACCGGCGCGATCGTGCGCCAGAGCGCCACGGCCATCGCCGCGGGGTCGAGCGCCACCGAGCACGACCTCGCCGTCGCGCGAGAGATCTTCGACCAGGTGGGCCGCACCGTGGTCGTCGAGGAGCACCACCTCGACGCCGTCACGGGGCTCTCGGGCTCGGGGCCCGCGTACATCTTTCTCATCATCGACGCGCTCGCCGACGCGAGCGTGAAGGTCGGGCTCTCGAGAGACATCGGCCTCGAGCTCGCGGCGCAGACGGTGCTCGGCTCGGCGCAGCTCCTGCTGCAGACCGGCGAGCACCCGGGGCGCTTGAAGGATCAGGTCACCTCGCCCGGCGGCACGGCCATCGCGGGGCTGCACACGCTCGAAGCCGGCGGCCTGCGCACCACGCTCATCAACGCCGTCGAGAACGCCACCAAGCGCGCGAAGGAGCTCGGGGAAGCGATGATGAAGAAGTGAGCCACGGGAGCGACCTCGCCATCGAGCACCAGACCGCGGCCACGCCCGACGGCTGGCTGCTCTCGATGCGGCGCACGACGTCGAGCGCACCGCAGGGCCTCACGGCGACGGCGCCGCGGCGGCCGGTGCTCATCGTGCCGGGCTACGGCATGAACTCGTTCATCTTCGGCTACCACCCCCGCGGGCGCTCGATCGAGGGGCACCTGGCGTGGCGCGGCCACGAGGTGTGGTCGGTCGACCTGCGCGGGCAGGGTCGCTCGCGCCCCTCGCCCGGAGCCGCCCCCGCGCGCTTCGGCCTCGCGGACCTCGCCCTCGTCGACGTGAACGCCGCGGTGCGCCACGTGCTCGAGCACACCCGCACGGGCGCGACGACGGTCGACGTGATCGGCGTGTCGCTCGGCGCGGCGCTGATGTTCGCGCACGCCGTGGTCAACCGCGACGAGCGCCTCGGGTCGCTCGTGTCGTTCGGCGGCCCCCTGCGCTGGGAGCGCGTGCACCCCGCGCTCGCGCTCGCCTTCCGCTCGCCCGCGCTCGCGGGCGCGCTGCCCTTCCGCGGCACGCGCGCGCTCGCGCGCCTCGCGCTGCCGCTGCTCGCGAAGGTGCCCTCGCTCCTGTCGGTGTACCTCAACCCCGCGATCAGCGACGTGTCGCGCGCCGAGGAGCTCGTGAAGACCGTCGAAGACCCCGTGCCGCAGGTGAACCGCGAGATCGCCGAGTGGATCCGCGACCGCGACCTCACCGTGCGCGGCGTGAACGTCACCGAGGGCGTGACGGCGCTCGAGAACCCCCTGCTGTGCGTGGTGGCGATGGGCGACGGGATCGTGCCGCCCGAGACCGCGCGCTCGCCCTTCGGGCTCTCGAAGGCCCGCAGCAAGCACGTGCTCGAGGTGGGCCACGCCGGCATGCGCGTGGCGCACGCCGACCTCTTCATCTCGAACGACGCCCACTCGCTGGTGTTCGACCCGGTGGCGCGCTGGCTCGGCGAGCAGGAGCCGTAGCGGTCAGCGCACGTACACGGTCGTCGGCTGCGGCGCGACGTACACGGGCTGCGGCTGCACGTAGACCGCGCGCGGCTGCACGTACACGGGCCGGGGCTGCACGTACACGGGCCGAGGCTGCACGTACGCAGGCTGCGACCGGACGACGCAGGCGTTCAGGCCCGCGGTCGACGCGAGCGCGAAGGTGACGGCGACGAGGCGGAGTGCGATGCGCATGACGCGGAATCCTTCCGAGTGTAGGGGGGGACGCGCCCCATGCTCTACCAGCCAGAACGCCCCGCGCCAAGAGGCCCCCCGCGCGCCCTCGTTTCGTGGTAGGAACCGCGCCCCCCATGAGTGACGACACCAAGGGCGGCGACAGCTTCGCCGCGTTGTTCGAGCAGCAGCCGAAGACCCCCGCGCGCCGCAGCAAGGCGTGGCAGGTGGGCGAGCGCGTCGAGGCGCCCGTCGTGCAGATCACCCGCGACGCGGTCTTCGTCGACCTCGACGAGAAGCGCCAGGCGTGGATCGACCCCCTGGAGCTCACCAGCCCCGAGGGCGTACTCACCGTGCGCGTCGGCGACCGCGTCGCGGCGCACGTCGTCGAGGTCGACGCGCGCTCGGGCTCGGTCAAGCTCGGTCGCTCGCTCGGCAAGGCCGGCAACGTGGCGGCGCTCGAGCTCGCGCGCGACCAGGGCATCGCCGTCGAGGGCAAGGTCGTCGCGATCAACAAGGGCGGCGCCGAGGTCGAGCTCGAAGGGCAGCGCGCGTTCTGCCCCATCTCGCAGCTCGACAACCGCTTCGTGCCCGACCCCGCGGCGTTCATCGGCCGCTCGCTGCGCTTCCGCGTGAGCGAGGTGCGCGACGGCGGCAAGAGCGTGGTGCTCTCGCGCCGCGCCGTGCTCGAGGCCGAGGCGCGCGAGGCCCAGGAGCGCGTTCTCAAGACCCTCACGCCCGGCGCCACGGTGAAGGGCTCGGTCACGGGCGTGCGCGAGTTCGGCGCGTTCGTCGACCTCGGCGGCGTCGAGGGCCTGGTGCCCGCGAGCGAGCTCTCGCACGACACGCACGTCAAGCCGGCCGACGTGGTCAAGCCCGGTGACATCCTCGAGGTGCAGGTCAAAGACGTGCGCCAGCACGAGGGTCAGGCCCGCATCACCCTCTCGCTCAAGGCGCTCTCGGCCGACCCCTGGACGGCGCTCGACGTGATCGCCCCGCCGGGCCGCGTGCTCGCGGGCACCGTCACCCGCGTGGTCGACTTCGGCGCGTTCGTGCGCCTCGCCGCGGGGGTCGAGGGCCTCCTGCACGTGTCCGAGCTCCCCGGCCGCGTCGAGCACCCTTCGAAGGTGCTCACGCCGGGCCAGTCGCTGCTGGTGGTGGTGAAGTCGACCGACGCGGCGGCGCGCAAGATCTCGCTCGTGCCCGCGGCCGAGGGCGCCGAGGCGGGCGGCGCCGCGCAGACCCTCGCGGTGGTGCCCGGCGCCATCGTGAAGGCCGTCGTCGACCGCATCGAGTCGTACGGGGTCTTCGTGCAGATCGCGGGAACGCGCGGCCGCGCGGGCCGCGGGCTCATCCCCAACGCCGAGCTCGGCACGCCCCGCGGGGCCGACGTGCGCAAGCACTTCGCCGAGGGCGCCACGGTCACCGCCAAGGTGCTCGAGACCGGCGAGGGGCGCCTGCGCCTCTCCATCCGCGCCGTCAAAGACGACGAGGAGCGCGCCGCGTTCGAGGGCTACCAGACGAAGTCGCGCGGCGCGGGGCCCAAGATGGGCACGCTCGGCGACCTCATGAAGATGAAGCTCAAGAAGTAGAAGGGCAGCGGCGCCGTGGCCACGCCCGTGCGCGTCACGTACTTCATCAACTCCCTCGAGCAGGGCGGCGCCGAGCGCCAGCTCGCGGAGCTGATCCGGGGCCTCGACCGCGCGCGCTTCGAGCCCTCGCTCGTCGTGTGCAGCCGCGCCGATCACCTCGGGTACGACCTCCCCGTGGCGGCGCTGCGCTCGCTCGACGACCCGCTCTTTCCGACGCCGTGGGGTGTCGCGCGCCTCGCGCGGGCGCTGCGCGAGCTCGCCCCCGACGTGGTGCACACCACCAAGGGCCTCGAGAACGTGGTGGGCCGCGTGGTGGCGCGCGCCGTGGGCGTGCGCCGCGTCGTCGCGTCGGTGCGCTGCCCGCGGCTCTCGCTCCGAGAGCGCCTGGGCGAGTCGCTCACGCACCGCTACGGCGACGTCACGGTGGTGAACTCGGTGGGCATCCGCCGCGAGCTCCTCGCGCTCGGCGCCGACGCCGTGGCGGTGGCCGTGGTCGAGAACGGCGTCGACCTCGCGCGCTTCAAGCCCCTCGACGAGCGCGCCCGGGACGACGTTCGCGCGCGCCTCGGCTTCGGCGACGGGGCGCTGCTCGTGATGCCGGGCAGGCTCTCGCCCGAGAAGAACCAGCGCGCCGTGGTGGCGGCGCTCGCGTCGATGCGACGCGAGAGCGCGCTGCCCGCGGGCCTTCGCGTGGTGTTCGCGGGGCGCGACTCGCTGCTGGTCTACGGGCGGCGCGTGAAGGCCGAGGCGCGCGCGCGGCGCCTGGGCGACGTGGTGAGCTTCCCCGGCAGCGTGGCGCGCATCGAGGAGCTCGTCGCCGCGAGCGACGGAGTGCTCCTGCCGTCGTGGTACGAGGGCCTGCCCAACGCGGTGGTCGAGGCCATGGCCTGCGGGGTGCCGGCCCTCGTGACCCCGCAGGCCAACGAAGACGCGCTCGTGACCGACGGCGTCGAGGGCGTGGTGGCCCGGTCGCCCTCGCCCGACGACGTGGCCCGCGCGCTCGGGAGGCTCCTCGCGCTCGGGCCCGAGGCGCGGGCGGCGATGGGCAGGCGCGGGCGCGAGCACGCCGAGCGGCGCTTCGCGCTCTCGCAGATGGTGACCAACACGCAGGCCGTGTACGACGCGCTCCTCGCGAACCAGAGGGACTAGACCCATGTGCGGTATCAGCGGCTATCTCGCGAACGACCCCGAGGCGCGCCCCGCGGCCTCCGTCGTTCGCCGCATGAACGACGCGATCGCGCACCGCGGCCCCGACGCCGAGGGCGCGTGGGCGAGCGGCCCGTGCGTGCTCGGCCACCGCAGGCTCTCGATCATCGACCTGTCGCCCGAGGCCCGGCAGCCCCTTCTCAACGAAGACGAGACCGTCGGCGTCGTGGTCAACGGCGAGATCTACAACTTCGAAGCGCTCCGAGAGGAGCTCGTCGCCAAGGGGCACACCTTCCGCTCGCGCTCCGACAGCGAGGTGGTGGCGCACCTCTACGAGGAGCTCGGCGAGGCCTGCGTCGAGCGCCTCGACGGCATGTTCGCGCTCGCCATCTGGGACGCGAAGAACCGCAGGCTCGTGCTGGCCCGCGACCGCGCGGGCAAGAAGCCGCTCTACTACCGCGTGACGCGCGACGGCGTGGCCTTCGCGTCGGAGGTTCACGCCCTGGTGACGGGCCTCGACGGCGCCGCGCCCGAGGTCGACCTCGCGGGCGTCGACGAGTACCTCACGCTCGGCTACGTGGCCGCGCCGCACACGGTCTACAAGGGCGTGTACAAGCTGCGCGCGGCGCACCGCGTGGTGGTCACGCCGGGCCGCGTGCACGAGCCCGTGCGCTACTGGCGCGTCACGCGCAACCCCACGGCGAGGGGCTCCGAAGAGGACCTCGCGCGCGAGCTGCGGCACCTCCTCACGCTGGCGGTCAAGCGCCGCATGGTGGCCGACGTGCCGCTCGGGGCCTTTCTGTCGGGCGGGGTCGACTCGTCGACGGTGGTGGCGCTGATGGCGCGGCTCTCGACGCGGCCCGTGAAGACCTTCTCGATCGGCTTCAAGCAGGCCGAGTACAGCGAGGTCAAGTACGCGCGCATGGTGGCCGAGCGCTACGGCACCGAGCACCACGAGCTCGAGGTCACGGCCGACATGGCGAGCGTGGTGCACGAGATCACGCGCCACCACGGCGAGCCCTTCGCCGACTCGAGCTCGGTGGCGACGTGGTACCTCGCGAAGATGACCCGCGAGCACGTCACCGTCTCGCTCTCGGGCGACGCGGGCGACGAGAACTTCGCGGGCTACCGGCGCTACAACAACGCCCGCTGGGGCCACCTCTACGACGCGCTGCCCGCCGGCGCGAAGGGGCCCTTCGAGGCGACCCTCGCGGGCTTCGGGCGGGTGTTCTACCCGTCGTTCGGGCGCTTCGCCGAGACGATGCACATGGGCGAGGCCGCGCGCTACCTGCGGCTCGTCAGCCAGTTCACGCCCGAGCGCAAGGCGGCTCTTGTGGGCCCCGCGCTGCGCGCCGCCGCGAGCGACCGCGCCGAGCGCCGCTTCGCCGAGGTGCTCGGCGAGAGCGACGGGCGCTTCGCCATGGCGCGCCTGCTCGACCTCGACTTCGCGACCTACCTCACCGACGACATCAACGCCAAGGTCGACATCGCGTCGATGGCGCACGCCCTCGAGGTGCGCTGCCCGCTGCTCGACACGCAGGTCGTCGAGTTCGCCGCGCGGCTGCCGTCGCACCTGCTCATGCGCGTGCGCGGCAAGTACCTCCTGCGCAGGGCCGTGCGAGACCTCCTGCCGTGGGAGATCCTGCACCGGCCGAAGATGGGCTTCGGCATCCCGCTCGACCACTGGCTGCGCAACGACCTGCGCGAGGTGGTGCGCGACACGCTGCTCGACCGCACGGCGCGCGAGCGGGGGCTGCTCGACCCCGGGGCCGTGTCGAAGCTCGTCGCGACGCTCGACACCTCGGCGCCCGAGACCTACCAGGTGTGGGCGCTCCTGATGCTGGAGCTGTGGCTGCGCGAGTTCGTCGACCGCCCGCGCGCGCGCGACGCCGCGAGCGCCACGGCGGCGTAGCCCCTCAGAACGGCGAGAGGATCTCCGCGGGCGCGACGGGCAGCGCCTCGGTGGTGAGGTCCTTCAGCGCTCGTGACGCCAGGGGGTGATCCCTGCCGACGAGCACGAGCCACACGCCGAGCACGGCGAGGGCCTCGGGCGCCATGCGGCTGAAGGGCGGCGCGAGCTGGTCGCGCACGGCGTTGACCTCGGCGACCGAGATGCGGTGCGTGGCGCCCGCGTACACCAGCGCGAAGCCGTGGCGCGCGCCGAGCTCGAGGTAGCCCTGCGCGCGCACGCGGTTGGGCATGCCCGTGTGCGACGCCATCGCGCGGTACACGTGCTCGGGGAACATCAGGAAGTCGAGCTCGTGGTCGAACTTGTTGCCGTGGCAGCGCAGGTCGACCTTGTGGATCTGCACCGCGTCGGGCGCCGCCGCCCGCGCGAGGTCTTCGAAGAGCGCGCCGAGGTCGCTCACGTGCTCGAGCACCGCGCGAGAGATCACCAGGTCGTAGCGGCCGGGGTTCGCGCGCAGCGACTCGCGGTCGTGCAGCACGCGCACGTCGCGCAGAAGCTCCCTCGCGCGGGGGTAGCCGCCGGCCTCGTGGTCGCGCTCCATGAGGGGCTCGTAGATGCCGCGCAGGTAGCGCTCGTCGCGCGAGGTGATGTCGAACGCGTCGAAGCCCTCGACCAGCCGCGCCCCGCGCAGCTTCGCGAGCAGGGCCACCGCGCCCGTGTCGCCGGGGCCGAGCTCGAGCACGCGCCTGCCGCGAAAGAGCTCGCGCCCCTCGCCCACCACGCCCGCGTGCGCCGCGATCTGCTCGTAATCCGACACCACCCCGTGAAAGTAGTCGACGGCGCGCGGGCCCTCGTGCGCGCCCCCGCGGCCCGACACGTTGCCGAGGCGCAAGAGGGCGTTCGCCACGCGCGGCGCGCGGCGGAACACGAGGTTCCGGCCCGCGTGAAAGGTCGCGGAAGGGATCGCCCAAAGCAGCTTCGAGGGTCTCATCACGAGGGGCCGCGGAGACTATTCCCGCCGAAACCGACGGGTCAACGTCTCGTCAGCGCGCGCCGAGCGGCTACCACAGTCGCCACACGCCCGTTCACTGCGTCACGCCGAGGTCGCTCGCGCGCGACCCCGCGTCGTCGCCCGCGTCGGGCGCGCCGTCGTCGCCCGCGTCGAGTCCGCGGTCCGAGCACGCGATGCCCGACGGCGACCACACGGGGCAGCCGTTCACGTCGGTCTGCCGCAGCCACAGGTCGGGGAAGTCGTCGCCGCACACGACCCGGCACTCGCGGCCCGGCTGCATCGTGCCCCCCGCGCGCACGCACCCGCACGACGGCGACGGGTCGATCGGGCAGCACGACCGCGGCGGCGCGTCGGGCGACGCGGTCCCGTCGGCGCGCGGCGCGTCGACCGCCACGTCGAGCGCGGCGTCGGGGAGCCGCACGCATCGCAGGTTGCGGCACACCTCGCCCTCGCCACAGGGGAGCACGCACGGAGAGAACGCGTCGTCGGCGTCGACGGGCGAGTCGGCGTCGTAGGGGGCCGGCGCCGGGTCGCACGCGGCCATGAGCGCCAGCGCCGCGAGCCAACGGGAGGTTCTTCGTGCGACGCGGGCCATGGCCGCGAGCGTAGCACCGGGTGCGCCTCGCCCCGCGAACGGGCCGGGCACACGCGTGAAGAACTGTGTTAGGTTCCGCCCCCCGCCGCTGGGGAGTGGGACCGACGCGAGACCGACCATGACCGACGGACGCAACGACACGATGCGGGTGGCGCGCGCCCCGCGCGCGAAGCGCACGGTGGCCCTCACGGGCGCCGACGCCTTTCTCGGCAGGAACCTCATCGGCCTCCTCGAAGACGACGACCGCGTCGGGCGCATCCTCGCGTTCGACGTGAAGAACCCGCCCACCGCGGGCCGCAAGACCCGGTTCTACAAGGTCGACCTCACGCAGCCCTCGGTCGACGCGCGCATCGCCGAGATCCTCGCCGCCGAGGAGGTCGACACCTTCCTGCACCTGGCCTTCCTCGCCTCGCCCACCCACGCGAGCGCGTGGGCCCACGAGCTCGAGAGCGTGGGCACCATGCACGTGCTCAACGCCTGCCGCGAGCGGCCCGTGCGCAAGTTCGTCCTCTGGTCGCAGACGATCCTCTACGGCGCCGCGCCGTCGAACCCGAACTTCCTCCCCGAGTCGCACCCGCTCAAGGGCCACCCCCAGAGCCGCTTTCTGCGCGACAAGATCGAGGCCGAAGACGAGGTCGCGCGCTTCGCGAAGCAGTCGCCCGGCACCCTGGTCACCGTGCTGCGCGTGGCGCCCATGCTCGGCCCCACGGTCGCCAACTACCTCACGCGCTACCTCGGGCGGCGCCTCGTGCCCACGCTCATGGGCTTCGACCCGCTGCTCCAGTTCTCGCACGAGGTCGACGCGCTCGCGGCCTTCAAGCTCGCGGTGATGCGCGACGCGCCGGGCGTGTTCAACATCGCCAGCGAGGGCGTGCTCCCGCTCTCGACGGTCATCAAGCTCGCGGGCCGCGTCGCGCTGCCCGTCGCGCACCCGGTGGCCTACCCCCTCGCGCGCGCCCTGTGGGCCGCGCAGCTCAGCGAGGCGCCGTGGATGTTCCTCGACTACCTGCGCTGGGTCTGCGTGGCCGACACCGAGCGCGCGCAGCGCGAGCTCCGCTGGCGCCCGGCGTTCACCACCCGCGAGGCCGTGCTCGATCACGCGGGCGCGCAGAGCCTCCGCGACGCGCACCTGCTCCGCACCTCGGCGTCCTTCTGAGAGGCAGTACAGATCCCATGGCCAGGCGTGTACTCGGCGACGACCCCTTCGCAGACGGCAACCCCGACGGCGCCTCGCCCGAGAAGGCGAAGGCCGACGCGCCGAAGAAGCGCTCGGTGCCCCCGAAGGCCAAGAAGTCCGCGCCCCCCAAGGCTCCGCGGCGCTCCAAGGCCCCGCCCGCGGACGAGAGCGCCGCCCCCGAGCGCGTCGCGCCGCCGCCCGCGCGCGTGCCCGTGATCGAAGGGGCGCCCGCGAGCCTCCCCCCCGAAGAGACCGCGTACGAGACGCTCGGCGCCGTCGACCTGCCGCCCGAGGTCACGCGCGAGAGCGTCACCGACGCCCCCGAGGCGCAGGGCGCGGGCGAGAGCCTCGAAGACACCATCCGCGAGCTCGAGGCGCGCATCGACAAGCTGCTCGAAGGCTCGCGCGACCAGGCGCAGCCGCTGCTCGAGCGCGTGACCGACCGGCTCCGCGCCGCGGCGCTGCCCCGCGCGGGCGAGCGCGACGAGCGCGACGACGCCGCGGCCTACGACGTCTCGAAGGAGCTGCTCTCGAGCGAGTACTACCTCCGCCAGTGGGGCCGCGTGGCGATGCGCGACCGCGGCGAGGAGGTCGACGACTTCGGCTACGACCCGAGCTACGACGCGCGGTGGCGCCCGCTCTTCGACTTCCTCTACGACCGCTGGTGGCGCGTCTCGGTCGAGGGCATCGAGGCCGTGCCCGCGACGGGCCGCGTGGCGCTCGTGGCCAACCACTCGGGCGCCGTGCCCTACGACGGCATCATGCTCGCCACGGCCATGCGCCGCGAGCACCCCGCGGGGCGGCAGCTCCGGTGGCTCGCCGAAGACTTCCTCTCGCACCTGCCCTTCATGGGCGCGTACCTCACGCGCCTCGGCGCCGTGCGCGCGTGCCAGGAGAACGCCGAGCGACTTCTCAAGAAGGAGTCGTGCGTCGCGATGTTCCCCGAGGGGGTCAAGGGCATCGCCAAGCTCTACCGCGACCGCTACCGCCTCCAGCGCTTCGGTCGCGGCGGGCACATCAAGCTCGCGATCCGCACGCGCACGCCCGTCGTGCCCGTCGCCATCGTGGGCGCCGAGGAGACCCACCCCCTGCTCGCGCCGAGCGGCCTCGTGGGGCGCATGCTCGGCGTGCCGTACGTGCCCATCACCCCGACCTTTCCGCTCATGGGCGCGCTCGGCCTCGTGCCGCTGCCCTCGAAGTGGCGCATCGTGTTCGGCGAGCCGATGCCGATGCACACCTACGGCCCCGAGGCGGCCGACGACGAGGTGCTCGTCGGGCGCCTCAACGAGAAGCTCCGCGCGTCGATCCAGGACACGCTCGACCGCGCCCTGCGCCAGCGCCGCTCGGTGTTCTCGGGCTGAAGGGATGGTGTTAGCGTGGGCGCAACCACCATGAGCTCCCCCGCGCCCACCGAGCACGCCGCTCCTTCGGTCAGGCCCGCTGGCGCGCCGCGCCTGAGCAACCTGCCCCCCCTCGGCGACATCGTCGAGACGCAGTCGGCGCGTGCGCAGGTCCCCCCCATGGGCACGCTCGAAGGGCTCATCGGGCAAAACCAGTGGGCCAGGGTCGTCGAGCTGCTCGAGCCCTGCGCCGACGTGATGCCCGCCGCGCACCAGCTCCTCTACGCCGTCGCGCTGCGCGAGTCGGGCGCCGAGGGAGACCTCGCGCGACGCGCCGACGCGCTCTCGATCCGCGCGCTCGCGACCCTGCTCGACGTGCCCGACCAGAGCCCCGTGGCCCTGATGCTCGCGCGCCGCGTGCAGCGACGGAACTGGCGCCAGGCGCCCGCGCCCAAGCCCCGCGTGCAGTTCGCGCTCGTCGTCGCCGCGGTGGTCATCGGCGCCTTCGTGGGCTGGGTCTGGGACGAGTGGAACGACCGCCGCGCCACCGCCCGCACCACGCGCGCACCCGCGGCCGCGAGCGCGCCCGCCGCGACGGGGCAGTAGAGCGATCGCCCACGTCCACAGTGTTCTGGACTCTGGCCGGGGATGCACCGCATCCGCGGCGTGCTCACGACGTCCGCTGCGCCTCGCCACGGCGCGACCATCGCTCGCGCGGCGGCGTGGGAGCACGGCGCGCTCGCGTGCGTGCTCGTGACGCACGCGCCGCTCGCGGGCGCGTGGCTCCTCGGCGAGACGTGGTGAGGGGCTGGAGCAGCCGTCGCGTGCGTCGGGTCGGGTGCCGGCCCCCGCCACCCCGCATAGGCGGCGAAATAGGCTCGAAACCGCTTGCAGGAAGGCGTCTCGCGCACGCCGGGGTTCGGGGGCGTTGCCCCCTCACCCCGGGCTACCGAAGGGGGTCGCCCCGTGAGGGGCTCCAGAACGTTGGCGCGCACGGCGCGCTCTCCTGCTGCGCCTGCAACCCAACACGAGTTGAAGCGTTGCTCGTCGTCGATGGAGACGAGTTGCAGGCACAGCAACCCCGTCGAGGGTCT
>JBDHVF010000018.1:0-26831 GCA_039809605.1 Polyangiales bacterium
GTCGCGAACCAGCGCCCCCGGCGCGTCGCGCTCTCGTGGAGCGCGTACAGGAGGGCGCTCAGCACGGCCTCGTCGTGGGTCCGCTGGCGGAGCCGCAGCAGGTCCGCGAGCAGCGCGTCGCGCGCCGCGGAGTACGGCCGCTCGGCGTCGAGCCGCGCGAGCAGGGCGTGACCCGTCGGCACGTCGGCCAGCGCCGTCAGGTCCGCACCATGGCGTGCCAGGAGCGTTTCGAAAGACCCCTGCAACACCGCCCGCTCCAACGCGGGCGACAGTTTGTCAGACAGCATGAACGACCTCTCGCTGAGGACCACGATGCCTCGGCGAACCAACGCCTCATCCAGCGGACCCCCAGGTCCGCCGGGCGCTGATCGCATGAGCAGGGCGTCAGACTGTCACGGCAAATGCCGCATGTCAACGGCGGGTCGCGCGACGGCGCGAACGAGTGCCGGAGGGCGACCACGACTCCACGAGTCCCTCTTGAACAGGTCCGTACTGAACAAGAGGGACTACCCATGTCCCCCGCGAAGGGGTCCGACCCCTTCCACAACGACTACCCATGTCCCCCGCGAAGGGGTCCGACCCCTTCCACAACGACTACCCATGTCCCTCGCGAAGGGGTCCGACCCCTTCCACAACGACTACCCATGTCCCTCGCGAAGGGGTCCGACCCCTTCCGCACCCGGTCCCCGAGTCGTAGGCGAGGCCCCCGGACCCCTTCGGAAACACTCCCTCGGGTCGCCGCGCGGTGGTACGCGGGCGCCGATGCCGACGAGCGACCGGGGGAACGCGGCCTCGACGTCGCCAGTACGCGCCAGGACCCTGCCGCGCCAGCGGCGGGGTGCGACGGAGACGCCGTCGGTACGCGCTCCGGAAGCGATGGAAGCGCCGTCAGAACGCGTTCTGGATGGGCCGGTATCGCGCCCCGCCGCTGGCGCGGCAGGGTCCTGGCGCGTACTGGCGACGTCGAGGGCGATTCCGTCGACCGCGCGCTCCGCGGCGAGGACCCGTCGCTCTGGCTGACCTGAGCGCCGACAGCGGGTGATGGCGCTCAGCGCTGCACGATCTCGAAGCGACCGTCGGGTCCGAGGTAGTGCAGGTCGAAGCCGGCGAGAAAGTCCCGGCCGAGCACGCCCTGGTAGCGGCCGTCGTCGGTAACCGGCAAGCCCGCGAGCCGGAGCGGGATGCGCGCGAGGCGAGGGGGCCCGTCGCCCTCGAACCACAGCGCCAGGTCCGCTTCGAAGACCGGCACGCGGAGCTCGTGCAGGGTGATCCCCACGATCGACGTAAAGCCGTGCGCCCTGAGCCCCAGGGCTGCGGCGACATCGTGGGCGATGCCCGAGGCCACGGCGCCGGTGTCGACCAGGAGGTGCACCGTCGCGGGGCTGCTCCCGCCTGGAGGCGCGCTCTCGTCAGGCATGAGCTGGCCGACGACGAGCGGCCCCTGCGCGTGCAGGTCGTCGGCCGTGCCCATGCGGCACCGGTACGTGCGGCTCATCGAGGCCAGTGGAGCGACGAGAGCGGGATCGGCACGCGCGCCTCGACCCGCGCCAGCACGAAGGGGCTCGCGCGATCGAGGTGGTCGCACGCCCACTGCCTCGCCGCCGCGTGCGTCTCCTGAACGCTACGCAGCCCGTCGAGCCAGACGACCCACCGGCCGGGGTGCTCCGTCATGAGCTCCGGCAGCGCGGCCTCGAACGCGAGCGTCTGCGCGAGCACGGCCTCTTCGTGCGGCGTCAGCGGGAAGGGAGTCGCGGGGAGCTTCGGCGCAGGGTCGCCCATCGCCCGAACTCTACCGCGGGCGTCGAGTGCGGGACAGAACGCGTTCTGGATGGGCCGGTATCGCGCCCCGCCGCTGGCGCGGCATCGGTCCCGGCGCGTACTGGCGACGTCGAGGGCGATTGCGTCGAACGCGCGCTCCCGAATGGCCGTCAGTCCCCGGTGCCCACGGGCGAGCGCTAGCTCGCCACGCGCTCCCGGATGGCCGTCAGTCCCCGGTGCCCACGGGCGAGCGCTAGCTCGCCACGCGCTCCCGGATGGCCGTCAGTACGCGAACTCCAGCCCGCGCCGACGGCCGTGGCGTCGCGCGTGGCGAGCTAGCGCTCGCCCGTGGGCACCGGGAACCGTGGGCGTTGCGCGTGGCGAGCTAGCGCTCGCCCGTGGGCACCGGGGACTGTAGGCGTCGCGACGGTACCGACGACCGTGGCTCGCGCCCATCGCCCGAACTCGGCCGCGCTACGACTTGCGCTCGTCGTCGCGCCCGGCGGTCTCGCGCTCGCGCGCGTCGCTGACCTTCACGTCGGGCTTGAGCGGGTCGTTCGTGGCCTTGTCGCCGTCGCCCTCCTTGAGCCCGCGCTTGAAGTTGCTCAGGCCCTCCCCGATGCTGCGACCGAGCTCGGGGATCTTCGCGGCGCCGAAGAGCAGCACCACCAGCAGCAGGATGATCACCAGTTCCGGGGCGCCCAGTCCGAACATCGGCAGAACCTCGCGTTTCGGGGCGTAGACCCCGTCAGGGCCGTCTTATCACCCCCGGCGAACCCCCGGCAACGAAGGCCCTTCGGATAGACTCCGCGCGATGAAGTCTCTGCACGCGCTGGTGGTGCACCCCCCGCTCTCGGTCGCGAGGGACTTCATCGACTACCCGTACTTCAGCGACCTGGGTGCGGTGCAGCTCGCCGCGTCGCTGCGGGCCGCCGGCCACCGCGCCTCGCTCGTCGACGCCTTCGCGCTCGCGGGCTCGACGCTCTCGTGGCGCCCCGACGGACGCGCCCACCTCGGGGCCTCGCTCGACGAGCTGCGATCGACCGTGCGCGGGATCACCTCGGCGCGAGGCGCGCCCGACCTCGTGGTGGTGGCGATCACGCCCTTTCACCGCCCCCCCTCGCGCGACGACGTGCTCGGGGCGGCGCTTGCCGCACTTCATGAAGACCTTCGCGAAGCGCCCCTGGTGCTGGCCGACGCGTACCAGTCGGGCCAGCACTACGTCGAGGCCCCGTGGGAGCTCGTTCGCGCGAGCTACCCCGAGGCCGACGCGTGGGTGAAGTACGAGGGCGAGCTGACCGTTCCCTCGCTCGCCGACGCGTGGGCACGGGGGGAGCGCCCCGCGGGCCTGCACCACGGCGAGTCACCCCCGTCGCTCGACGAGCTGCCCGCGCCCGCGTGGGACCTCGTCGACCTCACGGCCCGCGACCGCTTCTCGGCGCGCGTGGTGGCGAACCTGGGGCGCGGGGCGTGGGCCTTTCCCATCGACGGGCGCACGCTGCCGATGGTCACGTCGCGCGGCTGCCCCTTCACCTGCGTGCATTGCAGCTCGAACCCCGGCCGCGCCGAAGGAGCCCCCAAGACCCAGCGCCGCTACTCGCTCCCGCGGCTGCGCGAGCACGTGACGGCCCTGGTGCGCGAGCACGGCGCGACGCGCGTCGAGGCGCTCGACGAGCTGGTGAACGTCAACGAGCGCCACTGGGACGGCTTTCTCGAGGTCGTGACCGAGCTCGGCGCGCGCTTCGACGTGCCCAACGGGATGCGCGCGGACTACCTGGAGCCCAGGCACTTCGCGGCGATGAAGCCCCTGGTGACGACCGTGAGCGTGAGCGCCGAGAGCGGCGTGCAGCGCGTGGTGACCGAGGTGGTGCGAAAGCGCCTCGACCTCGCGGCCATCGTGCGCGCGGCCGAGAGCGCCCACGCCGCGAGGGTTCCCTTGATGGTGCACTACATCATCGGGCTGCCCGGCGAGACGGCCGCGGAGATCAACGCCACCCTCTCGTTCGCGCTCGACCTCTACGAGCGCTTCGGCGCGTGGCCCGCGGTGCAGTACGCCACGCCGCTGCCGGGCACCGCGCTCGCGAAGGGACGCGCGCTGCCCGTGGTCGACGACTGGGGCCCGCGCTTTCAGACCGCTCCCTCGCAGCCCGACATGGCCGTCGCGCCCGAGGCCCTGGCGAAGTTCAAATGGACCTTCGACGAGCGCCTGCGCGCGTCGCAGGGCCCGCAGAAGGTCATCATGAACGTGACCTACGTGTGCAACAACCACTGCACCTTCTGTGCGGTGGGCACGCGCACGCAGGTCGACGGACACCCCGTGCGGCAGCGCGAGCACCTGGCGAAGTACCGCGCGATGGGCGTGCGCATGGTCGACTTCGACGGCGGCGAGCCCACGATGAACCCCGAGCTCGTGCCGCTGGTGCGCTACGCGAGGTCCATCGGCTACGAGCGCGTGAACGTCACCACCAACGGCCGCCTCTGCGCGTACGAGGGGTTCGCGAAGAAGCTCGTGCGCTCGGGCGTCACCACGCTGCTCTTCAGCGTGCACGGCCCCGACGCGCGCACGCACGCGCAGCAGGTGGGCGTGGCCGAGGCGTTCGAACAGACCGTGGCGGGCGTTCGAAACTGCCTCGCGCACGCGCCGCCGGGCGTCGAGCTCGGGCTCAACATCACCGTGACCAAAGGGAACCACGAGCTGCTCGAGGGCGTCGCGCAGCTCGCGTGGGACCTCGGTCTACGGTGGATGAACATTCAGTTCCTGACGCCCTTCGGTCGCGCGACGAAGTGGGTGGCGCCCGACACGCAGCGCGCGGCCGACATCGCGCGCGCGGTGATCGAGCGCTGGGAGCCGCGCATGAAGTTCCAGGTGATCAACCTGCCGTTCTGCTTCATGCCGGGCCTCGAGCGCTACATGCTCGGCGACCTCGCGAAGCTCCAGCGGCACATGATCTTCGTGAACAACGACGACGTGAACCTCGCCGAGTACCTGGCCGAGCGCCGCGTGCGAAGGCCCGTGTGCGAGGCGTGCCCGCACGCGGTCTTCTGCGGCGGCTTCTACGAGCTCGACGACGTGCCCGAGCCGCCGTGGCTCGTGCGCCCCGAAGACCTCGTGCGACGCGTGGTGTAGCGAGCGGAGCGAGCGCGGCGATCACCCCGCGGCGCGACCGACAGGCCAACGATCCCCTGTGCCCACGGGCGAGCGTAAGCTCGCCTCGCGCTCCCAGACGGCCGCCAGCACGCGAGAGCTGGCGCGCGCAGACAGCCGTGGAGTTGCTCGTGGCGAGCTTACGCTCGCCCGTGGGCACAGGGAGCTGTGGACGTCACGATGGCACCGACGCTACCAGCTCCCGTGCGAGCCGTGCGAGCCGTGCGAACCATGGCTGCCGTGTGACCCGTGCGAGCCGTGCGAACCGTGCGAGCCGTGACTGCCGTGTGATCCGTGGCTGCCGTGCGAGCCGTGCGAGCCGTGGCTGCCGTGCGAACCGTGGCTGCCATGTGAACCATGCGATCCGTGGCTGCCGTGTGACCCGTGCGAACCGTGGCTGCCGTGTGACCCGTGCGAACCGTGGCTCCCGTGCGAGCCGTGTGACCCGTGCGAACCATGGCTCCCGTGTGACCCGTGAGAGCCGTGGCTGCCGTGCGAACCGTGAGAGCCGTGGCTGCCGTGTGACCCGTGCGAACCATGGCTGCCGTGTGACCCGTGCGAACCGTGGCTCCCGTGCGAGCCGTGGCTCCCGTGCGAACCGTGCGAACCGTGGCTGCCGTGTGACCCGTGCGAACCGTGGCTGCCGTGTGACCCGTGCGAGCCGTGGCTCCCGTGCGAACCGTGCGAGCCGTGGCTCCCATGGCTCCCGTGCGAACCGTGTGAGCCGTGCGAGCAGTGCTGCGCGCCGCGCTGCGACTCGTCGGGCAGCGGGGGCTCGTTCTTCGGGCGGTTCGACGCCTCGGTGGCCGAGCGCTCGGCGATGTCGCGCTCGGTCTTCGAGAGCAGGGCGCCGGGCTCGCGCTTGAAGGTGGGGAGCTCCTCGTCGTCGGAGCCCTCGCTCGGATCTTTCTGTTCCTCGTCGGAGCCGGCCATACGATTCGTCCCCGTGTGCTTCGGGCGGAGCCACCGCCCGGGTTTCTGGTCGATCCTACAGGCTCGAAGAAATTCCCACCAGACCGAGCGAGGTCACGCGTCAGGCGCGTGGATGTGGTGCTCCCGCAGGCGGTTGGTGGTCCACCGGCGGAAGATCTCCATCACGGTGGGGTCGTTCTCGCGGAGCTTTTCGAAGAGGTAGTCTTGAATGCCCTTGTGCACCGCACAGACGGTGCTCTCGCGCATGCGCCCGGCGAGCGAGCCCTGGGTCTTGTACGTGTGCACCGCGTCGACCCCGCAGTAGGGGTTGTACGCGCAGTTCACGCAGTCGGGCCGCGCGTCGACGTTCGACCCGATGGTGAGCGCGCGCACCGTGGGGTGCGTCGCGAGCCCGCGCCAGGTGAGCTGGCCCAGCTCGCCGAGGTAGAACGTGTCGTCGCCGGTCTCGTGCATCATGCGGGCCTCGTCGCCCGCGAAGACCTTGCCGTCGTAGTTGTAGGCGATGGCCCCGAGGCCCGCGCCCGCGGGGCTGCGGATGTCGAGGAAGTTCGGGTCCTCGCCCGTCAGGATCTTCGTGAGGAAGATCGCCGCGTAGCGCTCGATCATCTGCACGCCCTGCTTGTTCTTCTCGAGGATGTAGTCCGTCGTCGAGCGGTAGAACTCGAGGTACTCCGAGCGCGGGTACTCGACCCTGTGGCCGGTCTTCTCCATGAACCCGAAGGGGTCGACGGGCCGCAGGAACATGGCCTTGCACCCGAGCGACGCGTACGTGTCGACGATCTCCCGCCCGCGCGAGAGGGCCTCGCGCGTCGTCGTAAGCAGCGCCTCGACGTGGTAGAGCGACGGGTCGAGGCCGCGCTCGACGTAGGCCCTGTTGATGCGCTCGATCCAGTGGACGGCGGCCTTGAAGGCGCTGGTCGCGACGAGCTTTCGCTGCTTGTCGTGCAGGTGCTCGGGGCCGTCGATGCTCGTGCAGATCTGCACCTTGCGGTCGAGCAGCCACGCGAGCTTGTCCTCGTCCATGAGGGCGAGGTTCGACACGAGCGTGAACTCGAGCTGCTTGCCCACGGCGCGGTTGCGCTCGCGCGCGTACTCGATCGCGTGCTGCATCACCGGGTAGTTCACCAGCGGCTCGCCGCCCTGGAACTCGATGGTGATGAAGGGCGACGGGCTCTGGAGGATCAGGTCGACGGCGCGCTCCGCGGTTTCCTTCGACATGTCGG
This sequence comes from Polyangiales bacterium, assembly GCA_039809605.1. Lineage (GTDB taxonomy): Bacteria > Myxococcota_A > Polyangia > Polyangiales > CAISKJ01. The sequence continues at coordinate 7,060 of JBDHVF010000018.1, forward strand.
TCTGCACGGCGTCCATGTTGGCGCGCGACGCGTGGCAGTAGACGCAGGTCTCGTTGCAGCGCAGCGTGACCACGAGCATGTGGAGGTTGGGGCCGCCGTGCAGAAAGAGCTTCCTGCGCTTCATGCGCTCGACGGCCGCGGGCACGTCGAACTCCGCGCGGATGAAGTTGCCCTGCTTGAGCCGCTGCCAGAGCTCGGAGCCCCGCGCGACCGACCCCTCGCCGAACGCGCGGAACTCGTCGGGCGTGAGGATCACGAAGTCGCCCTGCGCGTTGGTCACCACGTACGCGCCGTCGAGCCGACGGAAGCGAAAGAACGCCGGGAAGCTCAGGTCCGGCCTCTGGATGCCCGCCTCCATCACGAAATGGCCCCCTGCTGGCGCGTGAGCCCGAGGGCGTAGTTGGCGAGCTCGAGGGCGACCTTGCGCTCGCGCGCGGGGGTCTTGCCCGCGACGCGCACCACGCGGTGCTCGCCCTCGTCGCCGACGGTGAGCTCGGCGAAGCGGGTGTAGACCTCGACGGCGCCCGCCACGGCCTCGGCGCTGTAGATGTCCTTGTGGAAGCGGCACTCCCTCACGGCGCGGCCTCCCCCTCGGGCTTCGCGTCGGGCTTGTCGTCGGACTTCTTCTTGTACTTCTCCTCCCACGACATCGCGATGCCGAGCGGGTCGTCGAAGCTCTCTTCGCTGAAGTCGAACGCGGCCAGGTCGTCGAGCGACGGCGGGCCCATCGCGCCCGCGAGGGCCTGCGTGGTCACCGTCTCGATCACCACGCGGTTCTCCTCGAGGATCTTCTGCCGCCACGCCTGCGAGAGCAGCTCGTTGGCGAACTCGCCCACCATCGCGCGCAGCGCCTCGGGCGCCGCCGCGGCCTTGGGGGTGAGCGTGACCGAGAGCGATCCCCCCTTCGGCCGGTCGAGCAGCACGTAGCAGCGGTCGATGAAGATGTACGCCGCGCCGTAGAGCGCCTCGAGCGGGTACACCGAGGCGTCGACGGTGACCGTCACGCTCCCCTCCGCGGGGTCATGGGCGACGATGTCCTTGGGGAGCCCTTCGAGGGCGTTTTCACTGCTCATGGTGGCGTCCGTGTGTTCCTCCCGGCGCGCGGGCCGTCGACCGCGTCGATACATGGAGCGGGCCATGCGGCGGGGGGCGCCGAGTCTACGTGAGTGTGTTTGCGTAACGCAAAAGCCACTGGTTGCTGGTCTCGGGCCCGACGTCCCGGCGCTCGACGAGGCTCAACCCCGGCGCCGCGCGAACGATGAGCGCGTGGGCCTCGGCGGCGCCGTCGTTGCGAAAGTGCTCGAAGACAGCCTCGCCGCGCTCGGCGCGACGGGCCTGGGCGCGCCCCCGCACGAGTCCGAAGGCCACGTTGTCGACCACCAGCAGGGAGCCCCCGGGCCGGAGCATCCTCGCAAACGTTTCCACCGCCCGCACCGGATTGCGAAGGTGGTTCCAGCTCCGGAGCACGAGCACGTGGTCGGCGCGGAGGTCGGTCGGGTCTTCGGCCGAGGCCACCCGCAGGTCGGCCCAGGGCCAGCGCGCGCGCAGCGCCTCGACGCGCCGGGCGTCGGGGTCGAGGCCCACGTAGCGCACCTCGCCCGCGCGGGCCTCGAACACCTCGGCGTAGGGGGCCTCGCCGCAGCCCACGTCGACGACGGTGCCGGTGAGACCCGAGAGCAGCGCGCGCACCCGCGCGTCGTCGCGCGTGAACGGGTCCCCCGGAGCGGGCTCGAACATCCCCGCGCAGCGCGCGAACGCGGGGCACCCCTCGCACACGGGGCTGCGACGGAGCTTCACCAGGTCGCGCGCGAAGTCGTCGAGCGCTGGCTTGTTCGACACGTCGAGGTAGAGCTGCCCGAGGCCGTGCACGACGTGCTCGATCTCGCGGTCATCGAAGTCGGTCGAGCGCGTCGTGAAGCGGCCCACGAGGTCGCCGCGGCGCACGAAGACGAAGCGCCCGCGGGCCCACGAAGAGGCCGTCGCGCGCACCGGGCAGAGCTCCCAGCGCGCGCGGGGCAGCGCGCCCGCGACGGCCTCGACGGTGTAGTGGAACGAGTTCGACCGGGCGCTCACGCGCTCGCGAGGTGACACCGCGCGGGGGAGGGGGCGCAAGGGCTCGCGTTCCCCCACGCTTCGTGCACCATCGCGCGAGAGGTTTATGGCGAGCCCCCTGGCGTTGCGTCCGCCGCGCGACCTGACGATCCCCGACGAGGGGTCGACCACGGCGCGCGAGATCCTGTCGCTGTCGATCCGAAAGCTCATGGGGGAGCTGCGCGCGACGCTGCGCGCGATGCCCTGCGCGCCCGACGAGCGGGCCGAGACCGAGCGCTTCGCGGCCGTGGTCGACGGGCTCTTCGCGACGAACCCCGGCGCCGTGGCGAGCCTCTTGCGCCGGCCCACGGTGGCGTCGGTGGCGCGCTGCCTGCGCAACGCGCTGCGCCCCGGCGGAGACCGCGCGGGCGCGCTCGGCCTCTCGCGCGAGCTGCGCGCGCTGGTGGCTTTCGAGCTCGCGCTCGCGGGGGAGCTTCGGGGCGAGCTGCGCGTGACGCGCGCGCCGTCGAAGCTCGCCTCGCTCGGCGCCCGCGCGGCGGTGCGCGTGCCCGAGGGGCACACGCACGTGACCTTCGCGTCGGGCTCGATGACGGTGCACGGCGCGGGCGGCGCGACGCGCGTCGACCTCACGGACCCGGGCTCGCTCGAGCGCCCGTACCACGAGGTCGAGGGCGGCATCGTGCTCGCGCTCACCGACAACAACCCCCTGGCGATGTACGAGGCCCACCCCGACAAGCGGGGCAACGCGATCGACCTCGGGGGGCGCGACCTCGACGAGTGGCTCGCCACGTTGCGCGCGTCGCTCGCGCTCATCGAGCGCTTCATGCCGGTGCTGCGCGCGGAGATCGACCTCGTGGTGCAGCAGCTCGTGCCCGTGGGCTACGACGAGCAGCGGCACCTCTCGGCCTCGTACCAGGAGTCGGTCGGCACGATCTACCTCACGCTGCACCCGAGCCTGATGACCATGACCGAGGCGGTCATCCACGAGTTCTCGCACAACAAGCTCAACGCCCTCTTCGAGCTCGACGAGCTGCTCGAGAACGCCTACTGGCCGCTCTACACGTCGCCCGTGCGGCCCGACCCGCGGCCCCTGCACGGCATCGTCCTCGCGGTGCACGCGTTTCAGCCCGTGGCGCGGCTCTACGAGGCGATGATCGCCGCGGGGCACCCGTGGTCATCGAAGCCCGACTTCCTGCGGCGCTTCGAGCAGGTCAAGCGGGTCAACCGCGAGGGCGCCGCGGTGGTGCTCGAGCACGCGCGGCCCACCGCCGTCGGCCGCGGCCTCTTCGACGAGATGCGCCGCTGGGACGACCACTACGGCGCGCGCAGCGCGTCCATCACCGAGCGCACCGACGCGACGAGCGAGGCGTCGGGCGCCTCGACGGGCCTCGAGAGCCGGTAGCCGCCCGACACGCCCGCGCCCTTCACCGCGAGCGAGACGGTGACCGTGTCGCCGCCGCGCGCGTCGAACGTCACCGACGCCTCGCGCCCCCCGCCGCCCACCCGCGCGTCGCGCCACGTGAGCTCGCCGAACGGCGCCCTCGCGCGCAGCCTCGCGAGGCACTGCCCGATGCGACGGTCGACGCGCGAGGCGAGGGCGCGCTCGCAGCGCAGCGGCGCGTCGTCGGCCGGCGGGTGCAGCACGGTCACGGGCTCGACCTCGCACAGCCGCGCGAAGAGCGCGCGCAGCAGCGTCACCGCCGCGTCGCCGTCGTGCGCGTCGGCGAGGTGCAGCGAGAAGCGGTCGGTGGCGGCCACGCCCCCGGAGCCCGGTCCGCCGCGGCGCAGCGACACGCGCGCGAAGGCCCCGCCCGCGCCCCCGAAGCGCAGCCGGAGCTCGCCCTCGCGCGAGTCGGTGAACACCTCGGCGCGGGCGAAGGGCGAGGGGGGTTCCCACGCAGAGACGGCGTCGGCGAAGGGCTTCGCGTGCAGGGCGAACATGCGCTGCTTCGGGTCGAGCCGGGCGAGGCGCTCGCGCGTGACGGGCTCGAGCTCGTCGAGGCCGTAGAAGCGCCGGTAGGTGTCGTAGACGCCGCTGCACTGGTCGTCGAAGACGCACTCGCGGCAGCGCTCGCGCTTGACCTTGTCGCGGCGCTTGACCTGGTACTTGTCCCACGGCTCGCTGAGCGCGCCGCGGTCGTCGACGGCGACGGTGAGGGTCCTCTCGCCGTCGTGGTGGATCCACGGCGCGAGGTCGGGCGCGACGCAGTAGGGGAGGTTGCCGACGTTGACGTCGAAGCCCGGCGCGCGCGCTTCGAAGCCCTCGATCATGGCGCGCAGCGGCGCGGCGAGGTCGGCGTAGCGCGGGATCATGGCGCGCATCTCGTCCTCGGTGCGCACGCCGGCGTCGAGGGGGCGCACCATGTCGAGGTGAAGCTGCCGCGCGCCATACGGCAGGACGAGCTCGGGGAACGCCGCCACGGACTCGTAGTTCGAGCGCACGACGCACATGTTCACGGTGATGCGCTGCCCGCGCTGGCGGAGGTTCTCCATCGTCTCGAGGAGCCGCGCGAACGAGCCGAGCTTCTTCGTGGTGCGCTCGTGCGCGAGCGCCGTCGCGCCCTGGAACGACAGCCGCCAGGTGAAGTCGCCGCCCGTCGCGAGCACCTCGTCGACGAAGGCGCCGCGCGAGGTCTTGGCGCCGTTGGTGAACACCACGATCTCTTCGAAGCCCATCGCCACCGCGGCGCGCACCACGTCGAAGAAGCCCGGCTGGAGCGTCGGCTCGCCGCCGAGGAGCGTGACCTTGCGCATGCCCTGGGCGCGCCCCTCGCGGAGCCGCTCGATGACGGGCTCGGCCTCGAGGGGCATCGCCTCGCGCATGGCCGTGCGCTGCCCGCTCACGCAGAACACGCAGCGGTTGTTGCACATGTGACCGAGCTGGATCTCGAACTGCCGGTCGGGCTCCATGGTCGCGGGGCGCAGACTACACCCGCCGGCCTCACCCCGCGCGCAGCCATCGCGTCGTGGCCTCGTCGAGGCGCCGCGCGTCGTCGGGCGAGAGCGACCATGCGAGGGCGCCCGCGTTGCGCGCGGCCTGCTCGCCGTTGCGCGCGCCCGCCAGCGGGATCACGCCGTGCTGCGCGCGCAGCCAGTTGAGCGCGACCTGCTCGGGGGGCTTGTCGCCGCACGCGCGCCCGACCTCGCGGAGCAGGTCGACCACGGGCGCGGCGGCCGCGAGGTTGTCGGGGGCGAACCACGGCGCCTCGGCGCGCGGCCCCGGCGGAGGTCGTTCGGGCCCGTACGACCCCGTCAGGATGCCCTGCTCGAGCGGGCTGTACGCGAGCAGGGTCACGTCGAGCTCGCGGCACGCGGCGAGCACCCCGTCGACCTCGGGCGCCCGGTGCAGGAGGCTGTAGCGCACCTGGTTGCTCGCGAGGGCCACGCCCCGGCGCGCGAGTGCTTCGTGAGCGCGGCGCATCTCCGAGGCGGTGAAGTTGCTCACGCCGACGGCGGTCACCAGGTCCATCGCCACGGCGTCGGCCATGGCGGCCATCAGGTCCTCGATGGGGGCCTCCTCGAAGTCGGCCCAGTGGACCTGGTAGAGGTCGATCCGGGGGAGGCCCATCCGGCGCAGGCTCGCCCTCAGGGCGGGGAGCACCGCCAGAGGCCCTCCACGGCCCCTCAGGGGCGCGAACTTGGTCGCGATGACCCGTCGGGGCCCCGGGCGCCTTGCGAGCCATCCAAGGGCCTTCTCCGCGTCGCCATGACCATAGACCTCGGCGGTGTCGAAGAGCCGCACGCCGCCCTCGACGAAGGCGGCGTAGGCGTCGACCACGTCGCGAGGGCCGTGGCGGGTGCCAAAGCCCCAGTAGCGCGCGTCTCCCCACGACCACGCGCCCGCCCCCAGCGAGGGCACCCGCAACGGGGAGCGACCGAGGGGGACCAGGGGGGTGGCTGGATCGTCAACCGACATGACTAGCAGGTGGGCAGAGGTGCGATGTGAAATGTTTTCAGAGCAGAGCCCGACCCGCGTTGGAATTCGCCCGCGGGTCTGTCTTTTTGTCTTGACCTGGGTGCCCGGGACTCGCCCCCCAAAGGGCGAGGTCCGGAGCACCAGAAGGTATTTCCTTCTAGGAAATACCTTACAGAAGGAAATTTTGTGACGAATTTACCAATGATATCCACTACTTGCGAAATCATGCCCGACAGGGTCTGCCGGATTTTGGCGGGTTTTGCGACAAGGTCTGCCGGATTTTGGCGGATTGAGCGACGAGGTTTGCCGGAATCTGGCGGGTTGAACCCTCTGACAAGGTCTGCCGGAATCTGGCGGGTCGCGGGGTGCGACGGGGTCTGCCGGAATCTGGCGGGTTCTTCCTGCGACAGGGTCTGCCGGAATCTGGCGGGTGAGGGGGGATGCGACGGGGTCTGCCGGAATCTGGCGGGTCGCGGCGGGGATCGCAGTTGCGACGGGGTCTGCCGGAATCTGGCGGGTGAGGGGGAGCCACGGTGATTCTGGTGCGACGGGGTCTGCCGGAATCTGGCGGGTGAGGAGAGCGCTGGCGGTGGAGGTCAGAACCGGGTTCCTTCGGAGTCCAGGGATGGAACCTCGAGGACCTCGGTGGCGGGTTCCGCGTGGCCGTTGCCGGAGGCCCCTTCGGACTGCTCGCGGTACTGCGTGAGGGCCTTGCGCAGCGCGGGGCCGATGCTCGCGTCGGGGTTCGACTCGGTGCGCTCGATGGTGCGGAGGCCGACCTTGAGCTCCTGCGAGACCTTGCTCTGCGTCCACCCGTGGGACTTGCGCCACGCGGCGAAGTCGGCGCCCGTGAGGATGTTGGGTGGCGGCGGCAGCTCGATGGGCATGATCCCGAGCACCATGCGCTCGCGCGCCCACTGCGGTTGGAACAGCCTGCACCGGCCGAGGAGCGACCACGCCTCGCCGGGCGTCTGCCACTCGTAGCGCCCGAGGCCGCCGACGCGCTCGAGCTCGTCGAGGTTCTCGCGCAGGGTCGCCCACGCGCGGCTCGGGTGGTGCGACTTGAGCTCGATGCCCGCGGCCTCGAGGAGCTTCGCGCCCGTGAGCAGCACGTGGTCGGTCTCCTCGGTGAGGTCCCAGCGCCAGCGGATCGGCAGGATGAGCCCGAGCGCGAGCGCGTGCGGGTGTCGCACGTGGTCGATGCGCGCGAGCTCCATGGGCGCGGGGGCCCAGAGCCTGCCGATCTCGCCGCTCGACTTGCGCACGCCCTCGTAGAGCACCGGGTGGATCACCAGCTCGAGCCCCTCGAGCGCCCACTGGCTGCCGCGCATGGCCTCGCCGCGCTGCGTGACCGCGAGCACCGGACCGCGCAAACGCACGGTGCCGTCGGGGTGGTAGATCGCGATCTCCATGCGCGTGAGGGCCTCGACCTCGTCGGCCACCGTGGAGCGCACCTTGGGGTCCCTGCGCGAGCGGTCGCCGTAGCCGAGGGCCTCGAGGTGCGCGTCGAGCGTCCATCGGATGCGCCCGGTGCGGCCCGCGTCGGTGAAGAGCAGCTGCAGCGCGGCCCAGTGGCGCAGGCCCTGCCAGTGCTTCCACTCGCGCACCGCGTGGACGATGCGCTCGGGCAGGTCCTGCACCGAGAGCCGCAGGCCGAGCTGCTTGCCCGGGTAGATGATCTCGGCCCACCCGTCGCGCACGGGCGTCTTGCGCGTGCGGCGGTCCTTCGGCAGGTCGCGCCAGCCGGTGAGCAGCTCGTGGTGCACCGAGCCCGCATCGATGGCGATGGCGGGCCGCCGCTGCGCCTCGCGCACGTCGAGCTCGGCGCTCGCGACGAGCACGCACACGGCCACGTCCCAGCGCTCGATCGCGGCGCGCAGCTCGGGGTCGCCGTGGGCGCTCGCGTCCTCCGAGAGCTGCGAGGCGGCCGTCATCACGTCGCCGCCTTGCAGGGGCGTGAAGGTGCCGTCGAGAAAGGCCCGCGCGAGCCGCTTCGCGAGGGGGTCGCGCGTCTGCTCGAGCAGCGTCGCCACGTCTCGCAGGGCGAGGTTGACGGGCCAGCCCCAGGTCAGGTCGTCGAGCGTGGCCGCCAGCGCCAGGGGAACGAGCGGCGGCTCGAGCGAGCGCCAGCCCGAGGCCCCGCCGCGCCAGGTGAAGCGGAAGGGCCAGCGCTCCGCGGCGCGCTCGGTGACGGCGTGGCGCAGGCGCTTGTCGATCGAGAAGGCGTCGATGGGCTGCGTGATCGACTGCAGCGCCACCGCGGCGGCCGACTCCACGAGGCCCGGCGCCGACGCGGCCTCGGCCCACGCGCGCAGGTCGTCCTCGTCGCTGGCCGCGGCGCGCTCGACCAGCGACCGCAGCCGGGCTGAGAAGATCGACAGCGGGTTCACAGGTCCATCTCTCCCTCTACGGGCCCCTGCGGGGCGTCGCCCTCGTGGAAGGCCGTGCCGGTCCACTCGAGCTCGACGCGCCCCAGGGGGCCGTGGCGGTTCTTCGACACCACGAGCACGCGCGCGCGGGCCTGGTCGGCGTGGCGCGCGAGCACGAGCACCCCGTCGGCCGCGTACTCGATCTCGCCCGACTCCTTGCCGAGGCCGACGAGGTCCGAGGGGTCGCGCGAGGGGTCGTTCACGAGCTCGGCGTAGTTCGCGCGCGCCGTGCTCGAGAGCACCAGCACGGCCGCGCCGAGGTCGCGCGCGATGGTGCGGGCCACGTACGAGACGCGCCCCACCGTGGTGCGCGGGTCCTCGCTCGTGCGGCCGCTGCAGAGCTGCAGGTAGTCGAGCACCACGAGCGACGGGCGCAGCGCCCACGCCCGCGCCGCCAGCGTGTCGGCCCCGTAGCCGAAGGGCACGCCGCACTCGGTGTGCAGCGGCAGCACGCGCGCGCGGCGCACGGCCTCGGACACGCGCTGCGCCGCGCCGTCGTCGAGGCGCCCGCGCAGGATGCCGCTCCATGGCACGTCGGCGAGGGCGCCGAGCACGCGCGCGGCGAGGTCCTGCCGCGAGAGCTCGAGGGCGAGGTAGAGCACGCGGGCGCCCGTGAGCGCGGCCTCGACCGCGACCTGCACGGCCCACTGCGTCTTGCCCGCGCCGGTGCCCCCGACGAGCACGTACATCCCGGGCCACAGCCCCCCGCCGAGCACCGCGTCGACGGGCTGCCAGGGCGTGGCGAGGGGGCCCTCGCGGCCCTCACGTCGCGCCCAGAACGCGTCGAGGAGCGCGTCGAGGTCGTCGGCCACGCGCCCCGCGCCGGGCGCGTGCGAGCCCTGTGTGAGCGAGCGCCCCACGTCGGACTGCACCGCCGCGAGGGGGTCGCCCGCCATCAGCCGCGCCGAGGCCGCGTGGAACGCCTCGAGGGCGCGGCGCCGCTGCGCCATGTCGAGCACGATGCGCGCGTGCGACTCGCAGTGCGCCAGCGTGGGGATCTCGTCGGTGAGCTCGCCCACGTACTGCGCGCCGCCCACGGCGTTGAGTCGCTCGCGGGCCCTCAGCTCCGCGACCACCGTGAGCACGTCGACCTGCTCGGCCCGCGCATGGATCGACAGGAAGGCATCCCACAGCGTCGCGTGGCGCGGGTCGTGGAAGTCCGGCGGCGAGAGGATCGAGGCGATGCGTGGGATCACCCGCGAGGCCCCCTCGGCGTCGAGCAGGGCCGCCGCCAGCACGGCCCGTTCGGCCTGCGGGTCGGCGAGCGTGCGCTTGCGGTCGTCGGCCATCGGGACGCCGACGCTAGCAGCGCGCGTGCCGCGCCGACCAGTTCAGCGCAGGGCCTTGGCGAGCACCTCGTTCACGTAGGCGCTCATGTCGATGTCGTGCTCGACGCAGTGGTGCTTGAGCCGCTTGGCCACGTCGGCGTCGAGGTAGATCTGCAGCCGTCGCAGGGTGCGGCCGTCGACGCGGGAGATGAGCGTGCGGCCGCTGCGCGTGCGGCTTCGCGAGGACACCGCGGGGGCCGGGGCTACGTGCGCGGGGGTTGTCACGGCGGGCGCGGAAGGGGGAGGGGGGACCGAAGGGCGCGCGGGCTCGGGCGGGGGCTGGCCCTGCAGCACGAAGTTCCGCGCCTCGGGCGAGAGCGGCGGAGGGACGGCGCGGGTGGGGACCTTCTTAGGCACGGCGGGGCTCCTTGCGGGCGCGGAAGATCTCGTCGTAGAGCGCGCGCACCTCGTCGGCGGCCGGGTCGCGCGGCGCGTAGGTGGTCACGCCCTGGCCGAACCCCAGCGCTTCCTGGAACGCGACGCGGTCGCCGAGCTCCGTCGTGAGCACCGGGAGGCCGCTCTGCACCAGGTCGTCGCGCACGCTGCGTCCCAGGGCGGTGCGAGGCTTCTTACGGGTGATCACCACCGCGGCGCGCAGCTCCGGGCGCACGTTGCGGGCGGCTGTCACGAGCCCGATCGACGCGGCCAGGGCCCACGCCTCGGCCGAGCTCGGACCGCACGGAAGCAGGGCCAGGTCGCACAGCATGAGCGCCGCGCGCTGGGTCTCGTCATGACGGCCGGGGCAGTCGATCACGACGAGGTCGTAGAGGCCCACGAGCGCATCGAGCTGGCCCGGGTGAATCATCGACGCCCCCATCGAGACCACCGTCGGCGCGGGCCTGCCCGCCGAGAGCGCGGCGTCGCCCCACATGCGCGAGGTGCCCTGCGGGTCGGCATCGACGAGCAGCACCCGGCGCCCTCGCGCCATGGCTTCGGCCGCCAGGCAGATCGCGAGCGTGCTCTTGCCCGAACCGCCCTTCTGTCCTGCGATGGCGATGAGGTGGGGGGTGTCGGGGTGGCCGTTGCGCGGGCGGGCGCCGTTGCCCCCCTTCGCGGATCGTGCGTTCGCCATAGGGTACGGGCGTCGGTACTCCCCCTGGCGGGGCGATGTCCAGAGGGGCTTTTGCGGTCAGGTGGCGAGCCGCCCGAACTGCTGGACCGCAAGACCGTTCAGACCCTCGGCCGATCAGACGGCCAGACGGCTGAACGGTCAGGTGGCTACTCCCAACCCCGGCACTTCAGGAATGCAGCTCAAGGGTTCCAGCGTTTCGGCCGTTGATCCTGGCAACCGCCTCGGTTTCCCCTGCCGCTCTTCGACCCGTCGACCTACGGGGCAGGGAAAGCTCTGCAATGGTTGCGTAGGTCCGCAAGAAAGTCCGGTGGATCAGGGCCTCTTCGCGTGGGGCGACCTGGGGGAATCAGCCTGTGATTCCGCAGCCTTGCGATGGACCACGGAGAGGAATGATCTCCCCGCGGACCCGGCATGATTTTCGCGGGGTGGGGCCGGATCCAGGAGTCGGATCCAGCGGCACCGTCGGAGGAATCGCAGTCATCCGCTGAGCAACACAGCGCAGAATTTTTCGACGTTCTGTTGTAGCGTGGTGAAGACCAGACGAGGATTTTCAGTATGCCGGTTGCTCACCTGATCCGGGGGGTTCGTTCCTCCAGTGCGGCGCGAGAACGGAGAACCCGGGTTTAGAGGTCTGACCAGTCCACCGACGCGAGCACGGCGCTCGTCGGTGCGACATCGGGGAGCTTGATGACGTCACGGTGGACACCTGCGGCGATCCTGATCGCAGCCTTGGCCGCGTTGCTGGCCGGGTGTGGCAGTGGTGTTCCCCTGGTCGGCAACGAGGACGCGTCGGTCGTCATCTCGTTCGACAAGCCCTTCAGCGACATCGAGCCCGGCGACCAGCACAGCGACGGCCTGAACGACTTCATCCCCATCGAGCAGCCCGACATCCCCCCCGACAGCATCCCCGGCTGTGAGGACCAGGACCAGGACGGCTTCGGCATCGGCCTCGCGTGTCGTGGCCCCGACTGCAACGATCACGATCGCTCGGTCACCGACTCCTGCTACGAGTGCGTCGGCCCCGAGGGCATTCACGAGGGGTGCGCGTGCACGCCGGGCTCAGAGCCGCTTCCTTGCGACCTCGAAACGGGGCGGAGCTCCGCGGGGCCCGAGGGCATCTGTCACCTCGGGCAGCGCACCTGCGCACCCAACCGCACGACGGGCGGTTGGGCGTGGGGAGCGTGCGAGCGCTGGCGAGAGAACTTCCGGTACATCGGCCCCGTCAGCGCGTGCCCCGGCTCGTGCCTGCCGACCTGCCGCCACCAGGTGATCTGTCCGACCCCCGGTGACGCGCTGCCGGCCGGGTCGATGAACCTCCGGACGGCGACCAGCGTGCCCGCCGTGTTCTGCCCTGCCGCGACGGCCAGCGGCGGCCTCACGCCGACGTGCTCGACCGTCACGGGCGGCAGCTCGGCGTACACGCGTGGCATCACGCCGAGTTCGGTCCCCTGGTTCGAAGCGTGCGCGGCGCCCGGGCACCTGACGTACCTCACCAGCACCGACGACGGCTACGTCAGCGACACGATCCCCTTCACCTTCCAGTTCTACGGGGCGGCGCAGGCCACGGCCGGCATCTCGTCGAACGGCATCATGTCGTTCCCCGCGGTCGGCAACCTCTGGGAGTACTCGAACCAGCCGCTGCCGTACGCGTCGATCCCCAACGCGATCTTCCCCTTCTGGGACGACCTCTTCACGCGCGCGGGCGGCGTGTGCGTGGCCACGACGGGCTCGGCGCCGAGCCGGCAGTACGTCGTCGAGTGGAACGACACGCAGTTCTGCTGCGGCGAGGTGCCGACCACGCACCTCTCGTTCGAGGTGCTCCTCTCGGAGACTTCGAACGTCATCGACGTGCGCTACAACCGGATGGAGGACACGGCCGGTCGCGCGCAGGGCAACAGCGCGACCATCGGCATCCAGGAAGGCACCGGGGCCCGCTACGACCTCGTCTCCTACGAGCGCGCCGGGGCGGTCTCGTCGGGCGACTCGATTCGCTGGGTCCCCACGGTCAGCGGCACGCGCTGCGACCGCGGGGTGTACACCCGCGTGTTCGACGGCGACTGCGCGCCCGCGACGCCGGGGGACCTGTTCGTCGGGACGGTGCCCTTCTGGGGGCAGTTCAACTACACGTCGAACGTCCCCGTCGGCACCTCGATCTTCTTCGAGCTTCGCGCCTCCAACACGATCGCCGGGCTCGCCACGGCGCGTGTGATCCGCCTCCCCGACGCGCCTCTCGGCGCGCCGAGCACGCCGACGAGCCTCGACCTGCGCGCGATCCTCCGCTCTGCATCGACGCCGACGGAGCCCCTCTATGCGCTGCGGTACGTGCAGGTCACGGCGTACCTGAACCCGTCGGCCGACGGCGCGATCGCGCCGACCCTCATCTCGACCGAGACGCAGTACACCTGCCTCCCCCCCGAGACGCCGACCAGCTGCCGCGCGGGGGCTGCGTGCAGCCTCTCGGGCGCGACCTGCCGCCGCGGCGTGATCGCGTGCCGCCCCGCGAGCCCCGGCAGCGCCGTGCTGGTCGAGGTCTGCGAAGACGCGGGCATGGTGCCGCCGGGCACGACCTGCGGGGCGGGCATGGTGTGCAATCCCGCCGGCGCGTGCGTGCCCTGCAACGAGGGCGAGTCCTGCGCGACGGGCAGCGTGTGCTCGACGGGGCGGATCTCGTGCGCCTCGGGCTCGCCGACGTGCGTGGCCACGCTGCTCACGCCCGGCACGCCCTGCGGCGGCTCGGGGGTCGACTACATCCGCTCGACCTCGTCGACCGCGTGGCGTGACATCTGCGCGCTCCCCGGCCACGACACGTACCTGACCAGCGCGGACGACGACAGCGTGAGCGTCACGCTGCCGTTCAGCTTCAACTTCTACGGGTCGCCCTTCGCGAGCCTCGGCCTCTCGTCGAACGGCATGCTCTCGTTCCCGTGGAACGGGAACCTGCGGGAGTATTGGAACCAGCCGCTGCCGTACGCGGCGATCCCCAACACGATCTTCGCGTTCTGGGACGACCTCCAGACCCGCTCGAACGGCGTCTGCACGGCGACCCTGGGAGCCTCGCCGAGCCGCCAGTACGTCGCGCAGTGGAGCGACGCGCACTTCTGCTGCAGCGACGACCCGACGGTGCACCTCAACTTCGAGGTGGTGCTCTCGGAGAGCGCCGACACGATCGACGTCCTCTACAGCCGCATGGACGACCCCTCGGGGCGCGCCGACGGTCGTGACGCCACGATCGGCATTCAGCAGGGGACGGGCACGCGCTACGACCAGGTGGGCTACAACACCGCCGGGGTCACGTCGTCGGGCACCACGATCCGCTGGACGCCGACCACGGACATGGTCTGCAACGCCTCGGGCATGTGCGTGTCGTGCCGCGACCGCACCCCGTGCTCGCCGACGAGCAACCCCTGCGACACGGGCATCACGGTCTGCACGAGCGGCATCCCGACCTGCGTGCGAACGGGCACCCTGTCGCCCGGGTCGTCGTGCGGCACCGACATGGTCTGCAGCCCGACCGCGACCTGCGTCCCGTGCCGCGCGGGGGCCAGCTGCGACACGGGCAACGCCTGCGAGATCGGCGCGATCGCGTGCTCGACGGGCGTTCCGACCTGCAACGTGACGGGCTATGTGCCGCGCAACACCGTCTGCACGATCCTCGGCGGCCCGGGCCGCTGCGACGGCGCCGGGGTGTGCATCCCCTGCGGTCGCCCCGAGGTGTGTGACGGCATCGACAACAACTGCAACGGCACCGTCGACGAGGGCCTGTCGCGTGCGTGCTACACGGGCGCGGTGGGCACGTCGGGCGTGGGCGTCTGCCGCCCCGGCACGCAGACCTGCTCGGCGGGCGCGTGGGGCACGTGCACGGGCGAGGTGACGCCGGGCACCGAGCTCTGCAACGCCCTCGACGACAACTGCAACGGCACCGTCGACGACCCGTTCCTCGGGGTTCGCTCGCCTCGCACGCCGCCTCAGGTCCTGATCTACGGCCCCACGGGGACGACGGAGCGTCCGTACCTGCCGGCGGGCTCGGTGGTGACGGTGGCGACGGACGCGATGTGGCGCTCGATGACGGCGACGCAGTTCGCGAGCTACGACCTGATCGTCGTCGGCGACAAGGACTGCTCGGGCGCGTTCTACGCCGACCTGCAGGCGCTCTACGACACGCGCACGGTGTGGGGTCCGCAGATCAACGGCCGCGTGTTCGTGAGCGGTCTGGACCCCGGCTGCCACCTGACGACGGGCGCGCAGACGTACCTTCGGAACGTGTTCGGGTGGCTGGCCGGCGGCGGGGGCACGGCGCTGTACGTGTCGGGCGACTGGGGCCGCCGCAACCTCGACTACCTGTCTCCGCTGGGCACGTTCGGGTCGGTGTCTCGCAGCGACGAGCCGGTGAACATCCTGGTGCCGTCGCACGCGACGATGTCGGGGCTGAGCAACGCGGCGCTGTCCGGGTGGGGCAACTCCTTCCACTCGTACCTGTCGACCGTGCCCTCGACCTTCACCCGCATCCTCGAGAGCAACGACGCCTCCAGGCAGACCCTCGCCGCCTACCGCGACACCTCGGGGTCGACGACGGGCCTCGGGACCTCGTGCACCTCGGGCGCCGGCGCGTGCGGCCGCACGGGCACGTACGTGTGCGACGCGACCGGGACGGGCGTGACCTGCAACGCGGTCGCGGGCACGCCGTCGCCCGAGATCTGCGACGGCATCGACAACGACTGCAACGGCATCGTCGACGACGGCCTCACGCGCACCTGCTACGGCGGCCCGGCGGGCACCGCGGGCGTGGGCGCCTGCCGCGCGGGCACCGAGACCTGCTCGGCGGGCGTGTGGGGCGCGTGCGTGGGCGAGGTCAGGCCCGCGACCGAGACCTGCGACAACGTCGACAACAACTGCAACGGCGCGGTCGACGAGTCGCTGACGCGTGCCTGTTACAGCGGCCCTGCGGGCACGTCGGGCGTGGGCATCTGCCGCCCCGGTACGCAGACCTGTACGGCGGGCTCGTGGGGCACCACCTGCCCCGGCGAGACCACGCCGGTGACCGAGGTCTGCAACTCGCTCGACGACAACTGCAACGGCACCGTCGATGACCCGTTCCGCGGGGTCCGCTCGCCTCGCACGCCGCCTCAGGTGCTCTTCTATGGGCCTGCGGGCTCGGCGGAGCGCTCGTACCTGCCGACGGGGTCGGTGGTGACGGTGGCAACGGACGCGTCGTGGCGCTCGATGACGGCGACGCAGTTCGCGAACTACGACCTGATCGTGGTGGGTGACAAGGACTGCTCGGGGCCGTTCTACGCGGACCTTCAGGCCCTCTACGACACGCGCACGGTGTGGGGCCCGCAGATCAACGGCCGTGTGTTCGTCGACACCCTCGACCCCATCTGCCACGTGTCGTACGCGCCGGGGGCGGGCACCCTGCTTCGCAATACGTTCTCGTGGCTGACGGCCGGCGGGGGCACGGCGCTGTACGTCGGCGGGGATTGGGGCCGCCGCAACCTCGACTACCTGTCTCCGCTGGGCACGTTCGGGTCGGTGTCTCGCAGCGACGAGCCGGTGAACATCCTGGTGCCGTCGCACGCGACGATGTCGGGGCTGAGCAACGCGGCGCTGTCCGGGTGGGGCAACTCCTTCCACTCGTACCTGTCGACCGTGCCCTCGACCTTCACCCGCATCCTCGAGAGCAACGACGCCTCCAGGCAGACCCTCGCCGCCTACCGCGATCCCGTCGGATCGCCCACGGGGATCGGCGTCTCGTGCACGGCGGGCACGGGCGGTTGCGCGCGCACGGGCACGTACGTGTGCAACTCGGCGGGCACGGGCACGGTCTGCTCGGTGGGGGCGGGCTCGCCGACACCCGAGGTCTGCGACAACGTCGACAACGACTGCAACGGCATCATCGACGACGGCCTCACGCGGAGCTGCTACACGGGCGCGTCGGGTACCGCGGGCGTGGGCGCATGCCGCGCCGGTACGCAGACCTGCTCCGCGGGCTCGTGGGGCTCGACCTGCTCCGGTGAGGTCGTGCCGACGACGGAGGTTTGCGACAACGCCGACAACAACTGCAACGGCGCGGTCGACGAGTCGCTGACGCGCAGCTGCTACACGGGTGCAGCGGGCACGTCGGGCGTGGGCATCTGCCGCCCCGGCACGCAGACCTGCACGTCGGGCTCGTGGGGCACCACCTGCCCCGGCGAGACCACGCCGCGCACCGAGACGTGCAACGCGCTCGATGACAACTGCAACGGCGCGGTCGACGAGCCGTTCCGGGCGTCGCCCTACAACCTCGGGATGTCGTGCACCGCGGGTACGGGTGCGTGCCTTCGCTCGGGCGCGTATGTGTGCAACTCGGCGGGCACGGGCACGGTCTGCTCGGCGACGGCGGGCACGGCGTCGCCCGAGATCTGCGACAACGTCGACAACGACTGCAATGGCCTGGTCGACGACGGCCTCACGCGCAGCTGCTACACGGGCACCACGGGCACGCTGGGCGTGGGCGCCTGCCGCGCCGGCACGCAGACCTGCTCCGCGGGCTCGTGGGGCTCGACCTGCCCCGGCGAGGTCATTCCCTCGTCCGAGGTCTGCGACAACGCGGACAACAACTGCAACGGCGCGGTCGACGAGTCGCTGACGCGCAGCTGCTACACGGGCGCGTCGGGCACGTCGGGCGTGGGCGTCTGCCACCCCGGCACGCAGACCTGCACGGCGGGCTCGTGGGGCTCGACCTGCCCCGGCGAGACCACGCCGACGACCGAGCTCTGCAACTCGCTCGACGACAACTGCAACGGCACGGTCGACGAGCCGTTCCTCGGCACCCGCGCGCCGCGCACGCCGCCTCAGGTGTTGTTCTACGGCTCGGCGGGGACCGCGGAGCGCCCGTACCTGCCGACGGGGTCGGTGGTGACGGTGGCGACGGACGCGTCGTGGCGTGCGATGACGGCGACGCAGTTCGCGAGCTACGACCTGATCGTCGTGGGCGACCTCAACTGCTCGGGCCCGAGCTACGCGAACCTGCAGGCGCTGTACGACACGCGCGCTGTGTGGGGTCCGCAGGTCAACGGCCGCGTGTTCGTGAGCGGCCTGGACCCCGGCTGCCACCTGACGACGGGTGCGCAGTCGTACATGCGGAACGTGCTCGGGTGGCTGGCCGGCGGCGGCGGCACGGCGCTGTACGTGTCGGGCGACTGGGGCCGTCGCAGCCTCGACTACCTCTCGCCGTTCGGCTCGTTCGGGTCCGCGTCGCTCGATGGCGACCCGGTGAACATCCTGGTGCCGTCGCACGCGACGATGTCGGGGCTGAGCAACGCGTCGCTGTCCTCGTGGGGGAGCTCCTATCACTCGTACCTGACAGCCATCCCCTCGACCTTCGCGCGCATCCTCGAGACCAACGACTCGGCTCGCCGCACGCTTGCCGCGTACCGCAACACCGCGGGCTCGCCCACGGGGCTCGGGTCGTCGTGCACGGTGAGCACGGGCCCCTGCGCTCGCACGGGCATGTACGTGTGCGACTCGGCGGGCACGGGCACGACGTGCAACGTGGTCGCGGGCTCGCCGTCGCCCGAGGTCTGCGACAACATCGACAACGACTGCAACGGCCTGGTCGACGACGGCCTCACGCGCAGCTGCTACACGGGCGCGTCGGGCACCGCGGGCGTGGGCGCCTGCCGCGTCGGGCTGCAGACCTGCGTGGCGGGCTCGTGGGGTTCGACCTGCCCCGGCGAGGTCGTGCCTGCGACCGAGACCTGCGACAACGTCGACAACAACTGCAACGGCGCGGTCGACGAGTCGCTGACCCGCACCTGCTACACGGGTGCGTCGGGCACCGCGGGCATGGGCATCTGCCGTTCGGGCACGCAGACCTGCTCGGCGGGCTCGTGGGGCACGGTCTGCCCCGGCGAGACCGTGCCGCGTACCGAGGCGTGCAACGGGCTCGATGACAACTGCAACGGGGCTGTCGACGAGCCGTTCCGCGCGTCGCCCTACAACCTCGGGATGTCGTGCACCGCGGGCACGGGTGCGTGTCGCCGCTCGGGCGCGTACGTGTGCGACGCCGCGGGCACGGGGACGACCTGCTCGGCGTCGGCCGGCGCGCCGACGTCCGAGATCTGCGACAACGTCGACAACGACTGCAACGGCCTGGTCGACGACGGCCTCACGCGCAGCTGCTACTCCGGCGCGTCGGGCACGGCGGGCGTGGGCGTCTGCCGCTCGGGCACGCAGACCTGCACGTCGGGCTCGTGGGGCACCGCCTGCTCCGGCGAGGTCGTGCCGTCGACCGAGGTCTGCGACAACGCCGACAACAACTGCAACGGCGTGGTCGATGAGTCGCTGACGCGCAGCTGCTACACGGGCGCGGCGGGCACGTCGGGCGTGGGCATCTGCCGCCCCGGGACGCAGACCTGCACGGCGGGCTCGTGGGGCACTACCTGCCCCGGCGAGACCACGCCGCGCACCGAGCTCTGCAACGCGCTCGACGACAACTGCAACGGCACGATCGATGACCCGTTCCTGCCGGTGACGACGTACCCGAGCACGGGTGCAGAGGGCGCGTTCTCGCCGACGACGAACACGGTCCTCGCGCCGGGCGTGCACAACTTCACGACGATCAACATCCCGTCCGGCGTGACGGTGAGGACGAACGGGTCGGGTGTGCTGGACCTCCGCGCGACGGGCGCGGTGGTGATCAACGGCGTGGTGGACGTCTCGGGCGGCTCGGGCGGCTCGCACACCGACTGCTACGACAACGCGGCTGGATCGGGTGGCGGAGCGACGGGCAACCCTCTGGGTGTCGGCGTCAACGGCGACGGCGTCGCTGGCAACAACGGCGGTCCCGGTGGCACGGGCGGCCTGGGCCCGGCAGGCGCCAACGGCGGCACCTCGCGCACCTCGGACGGCCGCGGCGGCAACGCGGGCGGCGGCGGTGGCGGTGGCTACTCGATCGGCGGTGGCGGTGGCGGCGGCGGCGGTCCCGCCGGCGGCGG
>JBDHVF010000019.1:0-26442 GCA_039809605.1 Polyangiales bacterium
GCGCGTGCAGGCCCGCGCCGAGGCGCTCTTCGCGTCGGTCTACCGCCGGCTCTTCGCCCGCCGCCCCGACTTCGTCGACCTCTTCCCGCGGTCGATGATCGCGCAGCACATGAAGCTCGCCGCGGCGCTGCGGCTCATCGTCGAGAACCTGCGCGACCCGACCGCGCTCGTGCCCGTGCTCGAAGACCTCGGGCGCCGCCACCTCGGCTACGGCGTGCGGCCCGAGTACTTCCCGGTGTTCAAAGAGGCGCTCCTGGGCGCGGTGCAGGAGTTCGACGACGCGTGGGACGACGCCACCGGCCGCGCGTGGGACCGCGCGTTCACCGCCGTCGCCAGGGCGATCGCCCGCGGCCTGCGCGAGGGCCCGCGCCGCGAGAGCGCGTGAGCCGCGTCACGACTCGTCGCCCTCGTCGGGCTCGCGGGCCGGGCGGGGCTCGTCGCGGGCCTCGCTGATCGGGCGCCCGCGCGTGCCCGCGCCCGTCGCCAGCGACTCGCGGAGCTGATCCTGCGTCAGCCCGCGCGCGCTCGAGAGCTTGGTGTCGGCGTGCGGGTTCGCCTCGTCGGCGACCGAGTGCGCCTGCGCGGTCGAGGGCCGCGCCTCGTCGATCGGGTGGCGGTAGCCGGGCCGCCCGCTCGCGAGCGTGGTGAGCGGCGGCGCGGGCGACGGGCGCGAGCGCTCGGGCGGCTCGACCGACGCCCGCGGCGAGAGCAGCGCGGCGAGGTCCGCGGGCAGCGAGCGCGAGAGCCGCGCGTGCAGGGCCGGGTCGATGCCCTCGGCGAGCGCGCGCAGCACGATGGCCGCGTGCTCGCGCGCGAGGCCGAGGGGCACGCCCTCGCGGTCGCGCACGCGCGCGAAGAACGCGCCCGCGTCGCCGTCGGCGCGCGCCTCGGAGCGCTCGACGACCTCGGCGAGCCTGCGCGAGAGCGCCGACGCCAGGGCGAGCGCCTCGTCGCGCGAGAGGCAGCCGGCGAACGCGCCGAGCGTTGCATCAACGGCGCGCGCGGCCGCGGCGTGGTCGCGCATGCCGTCGCGCAGCGCCCGGTCGACCAGGTCGTTCGTGGTGGTGTGGTGCGATGCCATCGGGTCACCTCGCGAGAAGTCTCTGCGTTGACCCTTGCACCGGCGATGCCCGGGTCAAGCGCCGCGTCGGGGGCTGCACGATACGCGCGGCGCGCACCGGCGACGGGGGCTCGTGCATCTTCTCGTAACACCTGGAGGTGGAGTGATGGAGCGACGCACGCTGGGCAGGAGCGGGCTCACGGTCTCGGCGCAGGGCCTGGGCTGCATGGGCATGAGCGATTTCTACGCGGGCCGCGACGACGCCGAGTCGATGGCCACGCTCGAGCGCGCGCTCGAGCTGGGGGTGACCTTCCTCGACACCGCGGAGATGTACGGCCCCTACGCGAACGAGGAGCTCCTCGGGCGCTTTCTCGAGGGCCGCCGCGGGCGCGTCGAGCTGGCGACCAAGTTCGGCATCGTGCGCGACCCGTCGGACCCGGCGAGGCGCGTCTTCGACGGCTCGCCGGCCAACGTGCGGCGCTCGATCGACGCGAGCCTGCGCCGCCTGGGCACCGACGTGGTCGACCTCTACTACCTGCACCGCGTCGACCCGAAGACCCCCATCGAAGAGACCGTGGGCGCGATGGCCGACCTCGTGAAGCAGGGCAAGGTGCGCCACCTCGGGCTCTCCGAGGCCGGGCCCGAGACGCTCGAGCGCGCGAGCCGCGTGCACCCCATCGCCGCGGTGCAGAGCGAGTACTCGCTCTGGAGCCGCGACCCCGAGGACGGCGTGCTCGACGCGTGCAGGAGGCTCGGCATCGGCTTCGTCGCGTACAGCCCGCTCGGGCGCGGCTTTCTCACGGGCCACATCCGGCGCTTCGAAGACCTCGCGCCCGACGACTACCGCCGCCACTCGCCGCGCTTTCAGGGCGAGAACTTTCAGAAGAACCTCGACCTCGTCGTGCGCATCGAGCAGGTCGCGCGCGAGAAGGGCTGCACCGCGTCGCAGCTCGCGCTCGCGTGGGTGATGGCGCAGGGCCCCGACGTGGTGCCCATCCCCGGCACCAAGCGCCGCAAGTACCTCGAGGAGAACGTCGGCGCGTGCGACGTGACGCTCACCGCCGACGACCTGCGGCGCATCGACGAGGCCGCCCCGCGCGGCGCCGCGGCGGGGCTCCGCTACCCCGCGTCGGCCATGGGCGCGATCGCGCGGTAGCGCCGTCTCACCGCTGAGACGCCCGTCTCATCGCGGCGCCGCTCGCCGCCCCCGCCAGCCCCACGAAAGCCCTTGCTACAAGCCGTTTCGCGACGCCTCACGGCGCGGCACGACGGCTGCTCATGGGAGCCTCGCCGCGGCCGACCCACGCCGCGCCCACGGAGCGAACACCATGAAGAACGCAACCCTGATCCTCTCGGGCACGATCGCGAGCCTCGCGCTGGCCGGATGCTCCGGCGGCACCGACGACACCACCCCCATCGAGGTCGACACGAGCGCCATCAGCGCGCAGGGCCTCGCGCGTGGCCGCTTTCGCCCGCGCCGCAGCGAAGACGACGCGCCCCGGCCCGCGGCCGCCGCGTCGACCACCTCGTCGACCACCGCGACGTCGATCGCGTACCACGGCGGGGCCGTGATGACGGGCACCGTGCGCATGTACTTCATCTACTACGGCGACTGGAGCTTCAGCGCGACGGCGACGAGCTCGACCAACCGCATCCTCGAGGACTTCGCCCGCTCGGTCGGGGGGTCGCCCTACTACACCATCAACACCACGTACCCGCAGGCGGTGAACGGCACGCGGCAGTACGTGAGCGGCAACGTCTCGTTCGGCGGCTCGTACCTCCGCACCAACACCCGCGCGGGCATCGTGCTGAGCGACACCGACGTGCGGAACATCGTCGAGGAGTCGATCGACCGCGGGGCGCTGCCGCTCGACACGAGCGGCGTGTACTTCGTGGTGGCGGCGCCGAACGTCACCGAGTCGGGCATGTGCACCGAGTTCTGCGGCTGGCACGACCACGGTTCGATCAACGGGGCCGACCTCAAGTACTCGTTCATCGGCAACCCCGGCGAGTGCCTCTCGGCCTGCGCGCCGTCGCTGAACCAGACCTCGTCGCCCAACGCCAACGTGCGCGCCGACGCGATGGTGAGCGTCGTCGCCCACGAGCTCGACGAGGCCGTGACCGACCCGCAGCTCAGCGCCTGGTACTTCAACGACAACGGCGACGAGAACGCCGACCGCTGCGCGTGGACCTTCGGCACCACGTACACCACGGCGAACGGCGCGAAGGCCAACGTGCGCCTCGGCAGCCGCGACTTTCTCGTGCAGCGCAACTGGGTGCGCAACGCCTACGAGCCCGTCGAGGGCTGCGTGCTCTCGTACACCCGCCCGTAGCGCACCGCGCGCGCCCTTGCGCGCACCGCCCCCGCGGGGTGTACCACTCCCCCGATGCACGCCCGTTACGCCCGCCTCGACGCGCGAGACCCCGAGTTCATCCGCAGCGCCCTCGCGCCCCTCTCGTGGCTCTTTCACCGCTACCACGACATCGACGTGACGGGCCTCGAGCGCCTGCCCGAGGGGCGCGCGCTGGTGGTGGGCAACCACAACGGCGGCACCTCGACGCCCGACATGTTCGCCCTGATGGTCGCGTTCTGGGAGCGCTTCGGCCCCGACGCGCCCGCCTACGGGCTCGCGCACGACTTCGTGTTCCGCGTGCCCGTGCTCGGCGCGCTGCTGTCGCGGGTGGGCGCGATGCCCGCGGGCCACGGCGCGGCGCGCGAGGCCCTCGAGGCGGGCGCGAAGGTGCTGGTCTACCCCGGCGGAGACCTCGACGCGTTCAAGCCCTCGTCGCGGCGCCACGAGGTGATCTTCGGCGGCCGCAAGGGCTTCGTGCGCCTCGCGCTGCGCGCGCGGGCGCCCATCGCGCCCGTGGTGTCGGTCGGCGCGCACGAGAGCTTCCACGTGTTCACCGACGGCGCGGCGTTCGCGCGAGCGTCGGGGTGGAAGCGCCTCACGCGCATGGAGGTGCTCCCGGTGATCCTCGGGCTGCCGTGGGGGCTCTACGTCGGGCCGTTCTCCCACCTGCCGCCGCCGCTGCGCATGAAGATCCGGGTGCTCGACCCGATCGCGTGGCCCGAGCTCGACGCCTCGGCGGCCGACGACGACGCGGTCGTCACGCGCTGCTACGAGCAGGTGCGCGCCGTGATGCAGTCGGCGCTCGACGAGATGGTGCGAGAGGGAGGCTTCGGCCGCAGGCCCGTGCGCGAGCTGCTCGCGCCGCGCGAGGCTCAGCCGCCGCGCGCGGGGTTGTAGCCGCTCCAGTGCGGGAACTGGAACTGCCCCGAGCCGACGAACGAGGCGGCGGTGGGGGCGGTGGTGTTGGCGTCGACGCGGCAGAGGTTCGTGCCCGAGCCGCTCGCGCTGTTGCAGTCGAAGACGACCGTGGCGCCGTCGGACGACCACGTGGTGATCTGGTAGGCCGAGCCCGCGCCCGAGCTCTGGGTGCTGAGCTGCCGGAGCGTCGCCGCGCCGTCGGCGTTCTCGATCACCCAGACCTGGTTGTTGCGCAGGAACGAGACGCGGCGCCCGTCGGGCGAGAGCGCGTACTCGGTGTAGCTCACGGGGCCGCCGCTGATGGGCGTGCGCCCGGTGCCGTCGGCGTTGTAGCGCAAGAGCTCGCCCGAGAAGCTCACCGCGTACACGAAGCGCCCGTCGGGCGAGAACAGGGCACGGCCGAGCACCGGGTCGGTCGACGTGGTGGCGATGAGCCGCGCCTTCGCCGTGCCGTCGGCGTTCATCGTCCAGATCGAGCGGTCGCCGTTGCGGTAGACGATGCGCCCGTCGGGCGTGAAGCTCGCCTGCTCCTCGCTGGCGCTCGGCGTCGCGGTGAGGTTGCGCAGGCCCGTGCCGTCGGCGTTCACCACCCAGACGTCGGTGTATCCGCCCGAGATCACGTCGAACACCAGCTTCGTGCTGTCGGGCGACCACGCGAAGTAGTCGATGGCGACGCCGCCCGTGCCGCTCGAGAGGTTGAGCTTGTTCGTGCCGTCGGCGCGCTCGACCCACAGCTCGCGCACCGACGTGCGGCGGTAGGCGATGTGCTGGCCGTCGGGGCTCCACTGCGCGATCTGCGTGTCGGCGGTCGAGAGGCTCGACGCGACGCCGTCGAGGCCCGTGGTCTGGAGCCCGTCGTAGCTGCTCCAGCCCACGATGCGCGCGCCGCCCACGGGCGGCGGGGTGACCGTCCACGTGTAGCTGGTGGTGCTCGAGCCCGCCGAGTTGGTGGCCGTGATCGAGAACGTGTACGTCCCCGGGCTGAGGTCCGTGACCGAGAACGCCGTGTTCAGCGGGGTCGTGACCCCGGAGTCGTAGCCGTAGCTGACGGTGTAGCGGATCGACGTCGGCCACGAGGAGTACGACGCGTACGTCCAGACGAAGTCGGCGCGGGTGTTCGAAGTCGTCGCCGGAGGCGTCGTGGTGAGGATCACCGTGGGCGCCTCGCACGGCCCCGCGCCCGGCGTGCAGGTGTCGACCTCGACGCCGCCGACGCAGGTCATGCTCCCGGTCGCGGCGCACGCGCCCGCTCCGCACGACGTGGGCCTCGAAACGTAGCCGTCGTCGACGGCGCCGTTGCAGTCGTCGTCGACGCCGTCGCAGGTCGCGTCGCTCGCCGCGGGCGCTCCAGGCGTGCACGAGTCGACGGGCGCGCCGCCGGAGCACACGGTCTGACCCGTGGCGCCGCACGCGCCGACGCCGCACGAGGTCGGCGTGGCGTCGACCACGACGCCGTCGGCGAGGGCCGCGTGCGCGCAGCCCGTCGCGGGGTCGCAGGTGTCGGCGGTGCAGGGGTTGGCGTCGTCGCACGACGTGCCCGCGCAGAGGTCCGTGTTCGAAGACCCTCCGCCGTGCGGCGTGGCGCCGACCTGGCCTGGCGGCGGCGCGTTGCCCTGGCCCGGCGTCTGCCCGCTCTGGCCCGGCGTGTTGCCGGTCTGCCCCGGCGCCTGGTCCGCGTGAGACAGCGGTGCGGACTCGCGCGCTGGCGACGAGCCCTCCTCGGCGCAGGCGACGCTCAGGAACGCCAGCGCGAGCACGAAATGGTGCGACTTCGACATGCAGCCCTCCGAGGCCGCGACCCTAACACCAGCCCAACCTTTCCACGTATAGGGGTTTTCGCGCAGCCCGTGCACATGCGTCTGCGCAGAGACGGAGCGTTTCGATCGGGGCTCTGCGTCGGCTACGGCGTGCCGCCGCAGCGATGGTTGGGGCAGGTGATGGCATCGACTTCGTCGGCCCTGCACGGGCAGCAGCTCGTGAACACCGCGGGCCCCGAGCACCCGCCGCGGCAGCAGGTCACCGCGCGAAAGCACTCGGGCATCGCGCAGGCGCGCGCGCCTGCGTCGGCGCTCGCGGCGTTGCAGTACCGATCGAAGGTCTGCCGGTTGGCCTCGGGGCTCCCTTCGAAGGGCAGCGCGCGCTCGCGCGCGAGCTCCCACGGCCGCACGCAGCGGCCCTCACGCGCGCACCACGAGTAGCCCGCGGAGCCGATGCACCCGTGCGCGTCGCGGTCGCCTCCCACGAGCACCGGGCGCGGCTCCGCGGGCGCCGCGGCGACGTCGCGCTCGACCGGCGCGGGCGGCGGCTCCCTCGCCGTCGGCGGCGGAGGGCGGCTCGGACACCCGCTCAGCCACGCGCCCGCCAGCAGCCACCACCGCGCTCCGCCCCGACTCGTCTCGCGCATGCGACACCCTCCGCGCGAGAACCTAACAGCCCCCTTGGCGCGCCACCAGCGACCCCATGCACGGCCCCGCGACGAGCGACTTGACCATGGTCAAGCGCGACGCGCGTGCGGCGGTGCTCTCGCGCCTTGATTCGCCTCTCGCGAGCCCCATCGAACGCGAGATCATGGTCGACAAGTCGAATAAAGGCGGGCGCGCACAGAGCGACGAGAGCGCGAGCGATGTGCGCAAGGGCTCGGGCTGTCCGATGCACGGGGACACGGGCCCGTGGGCGTTCACCCGGCGCGCGTTCGTGCTGGGGAGCACGGCGGTCGCCGCGACGCTGGTGGGCTGTGGCCCCGAGGCGGACGGGACGCCCATGCCGATGGACGGGGGCGGCGCCGACGCGAGCGACGCGGGCGACGGCGGCGACGCGAGCCTCGGCGACGCGAGGGCCGACTCGGTCTACCGCATCCACCCCGCGATCGGCGTGGCGCGCCTCGGCAACGCCGACCCGTCGCAGTTCTTCATCGGCCCCGAGGCGCCGGGGATGCCTCCGCTCAACGAGGCGCCGGGCACCGCGGCGCCGCCCTACAAGGCCGACGGGATGGTGAAGCCCCAGGCCGCGCGCTTCAGGCTCTTCGAGTACCGCCGGCAGAACGGCAGGCTCGTGCCCGTGCGCGAGGTGAACCTCGACACGCCCGGCGTCGCGCGCATCGAGTGGACGGCGCACCTCGCGAACAAGAAGGCGTCGTTCCATCAGTTCAACGGGCTGCAGGGCGAGCGCACCGCGCCGCGTCCCGTGCGCAACGCGTCGGTGACCGACCGCGCCTCGCTCGAGATCGACTTCGGCCCGCGGACCATCTCGGGCCGCGCGCACGCGCCCGCGGAGTTCCGCGCGGGCACGAGCGCCACGCCCGCGGACGAGACCTACCCCCGCCGCGCCGACGGCAGCGCGGTGATCGACTACCTCGGCCAGCTCCGCACCGACGACAAGGGCAGGCTCATCCTGCTCGGCGGCCGCGGCGTCGCGGCGTACGCGGCCGACCGCGCGCCGGGGCTGCCGTCGTACTGCAACAACGACGGGTGGTTCGACGACGTCTCCGACGGGCCCGTGACGGCCACCGTGGTGATCGAAGAGAACGGGATGACGCGCTCGGTGCCCGTCGACGGCGCGGGCGGCGCGTGGGCGATCGTCTCGCCGCCGACCTTCGCGCCGGGCATCCTCGCGTGCACGTCGCTCTACGACCTGCTCTTCGACCTCGGCGTGCGCGAGATCGCGATCCCCGACGACAACGGGCTCTACGCCGACGGCGCGCCCCTCGAGCGCCTGCGCCGCCTGCACGAGGACTTTCACGCCGAGGGCGACGAGGAGTTCCCGTCGATCACGGCGGACTACACCGACGAGATCGAGCCGATGCTGGTCACCGGGTACAACTTCCGCTGGGTGACCGCGGCCGCCGTGGGGCACCACGAGTCGCTCATCGACCCGACGCTCGGCGACCCGTCGCCCGCCACGGCCCCGGCGCGGGGCGAGGTGTTCGGCTACATGCGCCCGCCCGTCGGCGCGACGCCCCCCGACGGCCCGCAGAACATGCCGAAGCTGCTCGGGAGCGACCCGTACACCACGTCGCAGCCCGACAACATCCGCATGCAGACGCTGACGCGCACGCAGATCGGGCTCATGCGCCGCTGGGCCGGGGGCAACTTCACCGCCGCGCGCACGGCGCCGCCCCGCGCGCCCGCGATCACGCCCCACGGCCTCGACCGCGCGGCGCTCGAGAACTGCTGCGGCGGCGCGTTCTTTCCGGGCATCGAGGTGGGCTGGCAGATCCGCAACCCCGCGCTCTACGTCGAGCCCTTTCGCATCAACCTCGCGGGCACGAGCGGCTACCACGGCGAAGAGGGCCAGCCCCTGCGGCCGGGCCACTTCACGCGGCAGATGGCGCTGCCGTGGCACGCGGACTTCAACGACTGCCAGCGCGAGGGCAGCAACGGGTGGTGGCCCTCGGCGCGCCCCGACGACGTGTTCCTCGCGGCCAGCGACGCGAGGCCCGTGCGGTGGACGCGGCCCGACGGGCGCTACCCCGACGGCGCCGCGAGCACCCACGCGGACATGATCGCCTACTGGTTCAAGTTCGGCTTCGTGGTGAAGCAGGGCGAGGCCTTCCTCGAGACCGAGCGGGCGGAGCGCATCCCGTGAGCGCGCCCTCGATCCACGAGCTCCCCTCGCCCGGCGCCGCGTGGTCGCGCGCGTACTACGGCTCCGACTTCTGCCAGACGCTGCTCCCGAGCGCCTCTGCGGCGCTCGACGCGCTCGCCGCGGTGCGCGGCCACGCGGCCTTCACGCTCGTCACGCCGCCCGTCAACGACGCGGGCCTGCGCCGCGTCGGGGCCCTGCTCTCGGCGCTCGACGACGCCGCCGACCCCGACGGCGCGACCGAGGTGGTGGTCAACGACTGGGGCGTGCTCTCGCTCGTGCGCGAGCGCCCGCGGCTCACGCCCGTGCTCGGGAGGCTGCTCACCCGCATGCTGCGCGACCCGAGGCTCCCGCCCGACCGCGTCGACGCGCAGGGGTCGCCCGAGGCCGCGCGCGCGCTGCGGCAGGCGAGCGTCACGTCGCCGCCCTTTCGCAGCATGCTGGCGTCGCTCGGCGTGCGGCGCGTGGAGCTCGACCCCGTGGTGCAGGGCCTCGCCATGGACTTCGAATCCATGGGGCTCGCGCCCGCGCTGCACGCGCCCTTCGGCTACGTCACCACGGGGCGCGTGTGCCTCTTCGCGGCGCTGCACCAGCCCGCGGCGCGGCGCTTCGAGGTGGGCGCGCCGTGCCGCATGGAGTGCAGGAGCTTCTCCGCGACCATGCGCGACGCCCCGTCGGGCGGCGCGGCGCTCATCACCGCGGGCAACACGGTGTTCCAGCGGCACGAGCGGCCCGTGATCGCGCAGGCGCTCGCGGCGCTGGCCGCGCCGGGCGCGCGGCTCGTCGTGCGCGACGCGCCCTTCGCCGAGGTCGCGTGGGCCACCGAAGACTTCACCGAGGCGACCCGCTGGGTCGAGGAGCGCGCGCAGTGATGGACGGAGCAACGGACGGCAAGGCCCCACGTATCGGAATCGCCTCGCCGCTCAGCGACCCCGACGAGGTCGACCTGCTGGTGGCGAACGGCGCCACGGAGTTCTACTGCGGCGTGACGCCGCCCGCGTGGGCCGCGCGCTTCGGCGCGTCGTGGCTCAACCGCCGCGCGCGCGGCAAGGCCAACCTCCCGTCGATCGAGCACGTGGAGAGCCTGACGAAGAAGGTCCACGAGTACGGGCTGCCGGTGCGCGTGACGCTCAACGCCCCGTTCTACACGGGCGACCAGCTCGACGCGGTGGTGGGGCTCTCGCGCGAGCTCCTGGGCGCGGGGGCCGACGGGCTCATCGTGAGCGACGTGGGGCTCATCCTCGCGCTGCGCGAGCGCGGCGTCGCGGCCGACATCACGCTGAGCAGCGTGGCGGCGGCGAGGAACTCGGGCGCCTGCGCGTTCTTTCGCGACGTCGGCGTGCGGCGCATCGTGCTGCCGCGGCACGTGCGCCTCTCGGAGGTGGCGGCGATTCGCGCGCGGCTGCCCGACGTGGCGCTCGAGGTGTTCGTGCTCAACGACGGGTGCGTCTACGAGGAGGGCCACTGCGCCACCACGCACGCGCTCGGCACCTTCTGCCTCACGGAGTGGGACTACGACCTCGCACGCCGCGACGGCGAGGCCCCCACGGGAGACGAGCGCGCGATGTTCGACGGCGCCACGGAGGACTACCAGCGCTGGATCTGGCACGTGAACAACTGCGGCCTCTCGTACTCCGACCGCGGCCTGCCCAACGGCCCCTGCGGGCTCTGCGCGATCTGGGACCTCGCCGCGGTCGGCGTGTCGTGCCTCAAGATCGTCGGCCGCGAGTCGCCGACCTTCCGCAAGGTGCGCAGCCTGCGACTGGTGAACACCATCGTCGATCAGGTCGCGCGCGGCGCCACGCGCGACGAGGCCGCCGCCTACGCCAAGGATGTGCGCGGCACGCCCGAGCTCTGCGAGTCGGGGTACATGTGCTACTACCGCGACGCCTGCCACCTCGCGCGAGCGCGCGAAGACGTGGGCGAAGACGACGAGGCCCCAGTGCCCGTTGAAGCGCAGCAGCGCGAATAGAGCGGCGAGGTGGCGGACCGCCACCCATCCGCCACCCATCCGCCACCCTTCTCCGCCACCCCCCGCCCGGCGAGACCGCGGTGATCACGGGCGTCGGCGCTTCGGCACGCGCGCTGCTCCGGCCCGGCGCATGAGCGAGGCGGACGCGGCATTGCGACAGGTGTCGAGGCGCTTTCCCGAAGCGCTGGCGAGGGCGCTCGCGGGCCCGCGCGCCCAGGTGCGGAACGCCGCGTGGATCGAGACGCAGCTCACCGAGCGCCAGCGGCGGCTCGACCGCGCGCTGCGGGTCGAGATCGGCGATCGCGTGGTCGTGCACCACGTCGAGTGGGCGTGGTCGTGGACGCGCGCGCTGCCCTACCGGATGTTCGAGTACCACGCCATGCTCGCCATGGCGCTGCGCTCCGACGCGAGGGGCCGAAGGCCGCCGCCGATCGAGAGCACCGTGGTGCTGCTCTCGGGGCGCGAGCAGCCGTGGCCGTCGCGAGCGCGCTACCGCACGTCGCCCCGCGAGGCAGACTTTTCGGGCGTTCGCTTCTGCGTCGACGCGGTCTACCAGCAGAGCGTCGCCGAGCTGCGGGCGCGCGGCTCGGAGCTGTGGCTCGCGTTCGCACCGCTTGCGCGCGACGCCGACGCGCGCTCGGTCGCCAGCGTCGCGAGAGAGATCCACGAGCGCGTGGCCGACGCGGCGCGGCGCGCGGACCTGGCCGCCGCGTTGATCGTGCTCGCCGAGGCCGACGCGCGGGGCCGTGGACTCGGCTCGGCCGTTGCGCCATTCTTTTCCGAGGAGCTCATCATGCAGAGTTCGATCTACACGACCGCCTTGCAGCGAGGCTTCGAGAGAGGCCGCCAGGCTGGCGAGGCCGAAGGGCGGGCCGAAGGGCGTGCCGAAGGGCGTGCCGCGGGGCTGCGCGAAGCCCTCGTCGCGCTCTGCGATGTGCTCGGCCTCGCCCTCGACGACGAGCGACGGCGCTGGCTCGAGGCCGCGAGCGTCGACGCTCTCGAAGAGCGCCTCGCGCACCTGCGCGACCATCGCACCTGGCCCGCGTGACGCCCCGCTCCGCCTACGCCCTCACGCGACCGAGCGCCCACGGCAGGAGCCGCGCGATGTTGCGCGCGTCGTCGATGCCCCGGTGGTGCGTGCCCGTGAGGCGCAGCCCCACGCGCGCGAGCGCGCCCGCCATGCCGTAGCGCTTCGTCTCGCCGAGCGACTCGGAGAACGCCCGCTTGATGTTCCAGTGGCGCCCTTGAAAGGGCAGCGTGACGCGGTGGTAGCGCGCGTCCTGTTCGAGCTGGTTGCGGTCGTAGTCGCCCCACGACGAGAAGAGCGCGTCGCGCCCGCCCACGAAGCGCCGCAGCGCCACGATCGCCTCGGGGAAGCGCGGCGCCGCGTCGACCTCGCGCTGCGTGATGGTCGTGAGCTCGGTGCAGAACGGGGTCAGCGCCGGGTGCCGCACGGGCCGCACGAAGCTCTGGAACTCTCCGACGGGCTCGAGCGTCTCGGCGTCGACGAGCACGGCGCCGATCTCGATGGTCTCCATCTCGTGCTTCGGCACGGCGCCGCGGTCGTCACACGTCGCCTCGAGGTCGATCACGAGGAAGAAAGGCGCGTCGGGGGTCATCGGGGATCTCCTCTCATCGCGCTGTAGAGTGGCGCAGTGACCGAACGAGGGCACGGACACGATCCCGGACACGCGCCGGGCTTCCGCTGGGACGACTACGTCGCGTGGCTCGTCGAGCGCGCGCGGTCCATCGCCGCGATGCTCGACGACGCGTCGCTGCGGCTGCGCTTCGCGCGCGGCCGGTGCGTCACGGCGGGGCGGGCTCGCAGCCCGGCGTGACGCGCGGGGGCGGAGCCTCGGGCTCGGGCTCGGGCCTCAGCACCCCCGCGTCGAACGCGCCGGACACGGGGTGCCCCGTCATGGCCTCGGGCGGCGTCAGGCCGAGGGCGACCATCACCGTCGCGGCCGTGTCGGTGGTGCGCACCGGGTCGTCGAACTCGCCGCGGCGCACGCCGGGGCCCCACGCGATCCACGGGATGTGCCGGTCGACGGCGGTGCCCGCGCCGTGCGCGCGGTCGTGCCCCCCGTGGTCGGCCGTCGCGATGACGAGCGTGCGCCCCGAGCGCCCCTCGACCGCGCGGACCACCGTCGCGAGGCACCGATCGGCGCGGGCGATGGCGGCGAGGTAGCGCGGGCTCATCCACCCGTGGTGGTGGCCCACCATGTCGGGCTCGCCGAAGTGCACGAAGGTGAGGCCGCCGCCCGCGGCGGCGAGGTGCTGCGCGGCGGCGGCCGAGACGGCCTCGCAGTGGCGCCCCGCGAGCGACCAGACGTCGAGCGAGCCCGGCAGCGCGATGTGACGCAGCTTGATCTTCGACACGAACATCGCCGACGTCATGCCCGCCTCGTGCACGAGCTGAAGCGCCGTCTGCGCGCGCAGGTAGCCGAGGCGAGGGCGCCAGTCGTCGTGCTCCATGCCGTGCACGCTCACCTCGACGCCCGAGAGCATCGACGAGTGCGACGGCAGCGTCGTCGACCGCTCCACGGTCTCGGCGCGCGTCGCGTAGGCGCCCTCGGCGCGCAGGCGGTGGAGGGTCGGGGCGTCGGCGCGCTCCATCCCGTCGGGGCGCATGCCGTCGAAGCTCACGACGACCACGTGGTCATAGGGGCGCGCGGGCCTCGGCGCGCGAACGATCACCGGCGCGGGGCGCTCGCAGCGGGGCCGCGGGGGCGGCGTGACCCGCGGCGCGCTCGCGCAGGCGGCCACGAGCGCCGCGAGGGTCGCGAGCGAGGCGCCACGCGTGGAGCGGTCGGTCATGGGGGCGCATTTCGCGTCGAGCGCGGCGCGCGGTCAATGCCCGAGCGGGCGACACGGCCTCGGAGGGAGCGCGCGCGTCCATGACGGCCGTCAAGGGGGCGCCCCTCGCGACGCCCTATCGTCGCGCCGTCATGCTCTCCATCGCGTACGTTCTCAGGCAGGCGGGGGCTCCGCTCGTGCGCGAGGAGCGCGCGATGCCCGAGCCCGGGCCGGGCGAGGCCGTCGTCGAGGTGCGCGCCTGCGGGCTCTGCCACACCGACCTCGGCTTCGCGCAGGGCTCGGTGGCGCCGCGCCACCCGCTGCCCCTGGTGCTCGGTCACGAGATCACCGGCGTGGTGCGCGCCGCGGGCCGCGGCGCCGAGGCCCTCGTGGGTCACGAGGTGCTCGTGCCCGCGGTGATGCCCTGCGGCGACTGCGCGTTCTGCCGCGCGGGCCGCGGCAACACGTGCCCGCTCCAAAAGATGCCCGGCAACGACATCGACGGCGGCTTCGCCTCGCACGTGCGCGTGCCGGCGAACGCCCTGGTCGACGTCTCCGACCGGCCGGGGTCAGTGCACCTCGACGCGCTCGCGGTGGTGGCCGACGCGGTCTCGACCGCCTGGCAGGCCGTGAGGCGCAGCGGGCTCTCGCGCGGCGACGTGGCCTTCGTGGTGGGCGGCGGCGGCGTCGGGGGCTTCGTGGCGCAGGTCGCGCGCGCGCTCGGCGCGCACGTGGTCGTGTGCGACGTGAGCGAGGCGAGGCTCGCGCAGGCTCGATCCCTCGGCGCCGAGCGCACGGTCCACGTCGGCGGCCGCGACCCGCGCGACGTGCGCAAGGAGATCCACGCGTGGGCGCGCGAGTGGGCCGCGCCCTCGCTCGCGTGGCGCGTGTTCGAGTGCAGCGGCACCGCCGCGGGGCAGGGCCTCGCGTACGCGCTGCTGGCGCAGGCCGCGACGCTCGTGGTGGTGGGCTTCACGCGCGAGGCGGTGAGCCTGCGCCTGTCGAACCTCATGGCCTTCGACGCGACGGTGCACGGCTCGTGGGGCTGCCCCGTCGAGGCGTACCCCGAGGTGCTCGGGCTGATCTACGGCGGCGAGGTCGCGATCGAACCCTTCATCGAGCGCGCGCCCATGTCGCGGCTCGACGAGCTGCTCGGCGCGCTCGCCCGCCACGAGCTCTCGCGGCGCATGGTGCTCGACCCCAGGGCGTGAACCCCGACGAGGACGCGATGACCGAGCTGAAGAACCACGAGCTGGTGCCGGGCTATGAGTTCAGGCACGTGCGCTACGAGACCCGGCCCGTGTACGACCGCGCGGGCGAGGCCGTCGCGGGGCTGCATCAGGTGCAGGTCACGCTCGACAACGAGCGGCAGCTCAACTCGTACACCACCGAGGCCGTGAAGGAGGTGATCCTCGCCCTTCGCCGCGCGAGCGCCGACCGCCGCGCGGTCGACGTGGTGTTCACGGGCGCCGGAGACCGCGCGTTCTGCACCGGGGGAAACACCGCGGAGTACGCCGAGTACTACGCCCACCGCCCCACGGAGTACCTGCAGTACATGCGGCTCTTCAACGAGATGGTCACGGCCATCTTGCAGTGCGACAAGCCCGTGATCTGCCGGGTCAACGGCATGCGCATCGGCGGCGGGCAGGAGATCGGCATGGCTTGCGACTTCTCGATCGCGGGCGACCACGCGCGCTTCGGGCAGGCGGGGCCGCGCCACGGCTCGGCGCCCGACGGCGGCTCGACGGACTTTCTCGACCTCTACGTGGGCTACGCCAGCGCGGCGGAGTCGCTGGTGCTCTGCGAGCCCTGGAGCGCGCACAAGGCCCTGCGCCTCGGGCTCGTGAACGAGGTGGTGCGCGTGCACCGCGGGCCCGAGGGCGAGTGGGTCACCAACCCCTGGGTGGTCACCGACCGCTACGTCGACGACGCGGGCGCGATCGTCTACGGCGAGTGGAAGACCGGCGCCGCGAAGGACGACGCCAAGAAGCTCGCCGCGCGCTGCACGATCGACCTCGCGCCCCTCGACGCCGCCGTCGACCGGCTCGCGACGAAGCTCCTCTACACCTTCCCCGACTGCACGCGAAAGACGCTCGAGAGCCTGCGAAAGAAGAAGCTCGAGCACTGGTA
The DNA here is from genome assembly GCA_039809605.1 of Polyangiales bacterium. Lineage (GTDB taxonomy): Bacteria > Myxococcota_A > Polyangia > Polyangiales > CAISKJ01. The sequence goes on from JBDHVF010000019.1 coordinate 15,812, forward strand.
CGCCAACGCCGACACCAACCGCTCGTGGCTCGCGCTCAACATGAACACCGAGGCCGCCGCGGGCTTCCCCGCGTTTCACTACGGCGACCGCGACGAGCGCGAGGTCGACTTCGTGGGCTTTCGACGCAAGGTGGCAGAGGGCGCGCGCTTCGACGACGCGCTCATCCAGTCGGTGCTCCCGCCCTCGGCGCGGGCGAAGGGCGAGCGGTAGCGCCATGGGCGACGCGGTGCGCGCGCGGCTGCGCGAAGACTCCCGGCTGCTCGACGTGGTGATCGACGCGCCGCCGGGCAACGTGCTCACCGGCGCGGTGATGTCGTCGATCGACGCCGCGCTCGCCGCCCACGAGGGCGAGCGCGCGCTGCGCATGGTGGCGCTCCGCGCGTCGGGCAGGCACTTCTCCTTCGGCGCCAGCGTCGAGGAGCACCGCCCCGAGAGGGCGCGCGACATGCTCGCGACCTTTCACCGCCTCGTCTTGCGCGTGGGCCACTACCCCGTCCCCGTCGCCGCCGTGGTGCAGGGCCGCTGCCTCGGCGGCGCGTTCGAGCTCGCCCTCGCGTGCCACCTCGTGCTCTGCGCGCCGGGCGCGGTCTTCGCGTGCCCCGAGGTGCGCCTCGGGGTGTTTCCCCCCGTGCTCGCCGCGCTGGGCCCCTCGCGCCTCGGCGGCGCCCTCGCCGAGCGGCTGGTCGTGACGGGCGCCGAGCTCACGGCCGCGCAGGGCCTCGCCGCGGGCTTCGTCACCGAGCTCGCCCCCGAGGGCGCCGAGCTCGCGGCGTGGGCCGAGGCGTGGTTCGACAAGACCCTCGCGCCCCTCTCGGCCTTCGCGCTGCGCCAGGCCGTGAAGGCCGCGCGACGGGGCGCGGGCCTCGACGCGCGCCTCGGCGACGCGCTCGCGCTCGCCGAGGGGCAGTACGTCGACGAGGTGATCCCGAGCCACGACGGCGCCGAGGGCATCGAGGCCTTTCTCGCGAAGCGCCCGCCCGCGTGGAGGGACGCGTGAGCGCCGCCGACCCGGCCGTCGAGGCGCTCGCCCGCGCGCAGGCCCTCGTCGACGACCTCGACCACGAGCGCGTGCGCGCGTGGAAGCGCGAGCACCCCGGCGCGCTCGTCGTGGGACACATGCCCATCTACGCCCCGCGGCCCCTCTTCGAAGCGCTCGGGTGCCTCCCGGTCGCGGTCTTCGGCGGCGGCGACCGGCTCGACATCATCCGCGGCGACTCGTTCTACCAGTCGTACATCTGTCACATCCCGCGCAGCACCCTCGAGCTCGCGCTCACCGGGCGCCTCGACGCGTTCGACGCGATGGTGTTCCCCTCCATCTGCGACGTGATCCGCAACCTCAGCGGCATGTGGCAGATGCTCTTCCCCGACCGGTACGCGGCCTACCTCGACCTGCCGCAGAACTTCGACCCCTCGGTGGGCGGGCGCTTCTACGTCGACGACATGCGCCGCATCGCGAGCGACCTCACCGCGCGCGGGGCGAGGCCCCTCACCGACGACGCGCTGCGCGAGGCCATCCGCGACGAGAACGACCGCCGCGCCGCCCTCGCCGACCTCGACGTGATGCGCCGCGAGGAGCCCTGGCGCCTGCGCGCCTCCGAGGCCTACCTCCTCGTGCGCGCGGGCGCGGCGATGACGGCGAGGGAGCACGCGACCTTTCTCCGCGAGTGCGCCGGGGCGCTCCGGGGGCGCGCCGCGAGGGCCTACGACAACATCCGCGTGGTGGTGCGCGGGTCGTTCTGCGAGCAGCCGCCGCTGGCGCTCATCCGCACGCTCGAAGCCGCCGGCTGCGACATCGTCGACGACGACTTTCAGCTCGGCGCGCGCTTCATCGAGGGGCCCATCGACGAGGGCGCGGGCGACCCCATGGCCGCGCTCGCCGACGCGTACCTGCGGCTCGGAACGGCCACCGCGTCGCGCTACATCGGCGACCTGGTGAAGGGCGAGGCGCTCGTGCGCAAGGTGAAGGAGACCCGCGCCGAGGGCGTGATCTTCGCGGCGGCGTCGTTCTGCGACCCGGCCCTGCTCGACCAGCCCATGCTCGAGGCCGCGCTCGACCGCGCGGGCGTCGCGCACACGGGCCTCAAGTTCGCGGAGAACACCGGGCAGTTCCAGGTGATCCGCGAGCAGGCCGGGGCCTTCTCCGACGCCGTGAAGCTCTGGGGGAGCGCGCCATGAGCACCGAGACCGCCCGCGACGACAGCCAGCTCCGTCAGAAGGCGATGATCGCCGACCACTACGAGCGCCTGAGCCGCGCGAAGGAGGAGGGCCGCAAGGTCGTGTACACCTTCGTGCCGGGCAACCTCACCGAGCTCCTCAGGTCGTTCGAAACCCTGCCGGTGCTGCCCGAGATCAACGCGCTCCAGTCGGGCATGCGCAAGCTCTCGGGCGACTACATCGCCGAGGCCGAGCGCAACGGCCACTCCGAGGACGTGTGCACCTACGTCAAGTGCGACATCGGGATGATGAAGCGCGGCAACGTCGGGCCCACCGGGCTCAAGCTCCCCGAGCCCGACCTGCTGCTCCTCTCGTACACGGGCTGCTTCACGTTCATGAAGTGGTTCGAGCTCCTGCGCGAGGAGTACAGGTGCCCCGTGGTGATGCTCCACGTGCCCTACCAGGGCGACGGCGCGATCACCCCCGCGATGCGCAGGTACGTCGTCGAGCAGATCGAGCGAGAGGTCATCCCCGCGCTCGAGCGCGTCACCGGCAGGCGCTACGACGTCGAGGCCCTGCGACGTCGCATGGCCCTCTCGCGCCAGGCCGAAGACGACCTCGTCGCGGTGTGGGAGTCGGCGCGCCACCGCCCCTCGCCCATCGACGGCTACTTCGGCGGCGTCTACTACATCGGCCCGATCTTCAGCGCCTTTCGCGGCACCGGCGAGGCCGTGGAGTACTACAAGCTCCTGCGCGCCGAGGTCGAAGCGCGCGCCGCGGCGGGCCTCGGCCCCACGACGCCCGACGGCCCCTCGACGGGCGAGCGCTTTCGACTCGTGGTCGAGGGCCCCCCCAACTGGACGAGCTTCTTCGACTTCTGGCGCATGTTCAGCCGCGAGGGCGCGACGGTCGTGTCGAGCACGTACACCCGCGTGGGGGGCCTCTACGACACGGGCTTTCGCCACGACCCCGAGCGCCCGCTCGAGAGCCTCGCGGACTACTGCCTGGGCTGTTACACCAACCTCAGCCTGCCCGCGCGCACCGCGCTCCTCGAGCGGTACATCCGCGCGTACGAGGCCGACGGCTTCCTCATCAACAGCGTGAAGTCGTGCAACTCGTTCTCGGCCGGGCAGCTCCTCCTCCTGCGAGAGCTCGAGAAGCGCACGGGCGTGCCCGGCGGCTTCATCGAGTCTGACCTCGTCGACCCGAGGTACTTCGGCAAGGCCAACATCGAGAACCGCGTGCAGAGCTACCTCCAGATGCTCGAGGCGCGCAGGGGGCGGGTGGCGCCATGAGGTGCGTCGTCGGCATCGACCTCGGGTCGACCACCACCAAGGCCGTGCTCCTCGACGAGGCCGGTCAGGTGGTCGGCCGCGGCATCACCAACAGCCGCAGCAACTACGAGGTGGCGTGCTCGGTGGCGCGCGACGAGGCCCTCACCGCCGCGCGCTTCACCGCGCTCGAGCGCGCGCTCGCGGGGGGCGGCGAGGGCTACACCGCGCGCATCCACGAGGCCTTCAGGCTCGAACTCTACCTCGACGAGCTCGGCGAGCTGCGCGACGAGATCGCCAAGGCCCTGCGCTCGCTGCGCTACGCCGCCGACCGCGCGCGCGTCGCGCCCGCGGTGAACGAGGTGCTCGACGAGATGACCGCCGAGGCGCCCGCGCTCTACGCGGGCGACGGCGCGCGGCCGAGCGATTTCTTCCGCGACCTCGCGGGCCAGGGCTTCATGCGCGCGGCCGAGCGCGTGAGCGCCCGCGGGGCGGCGCCCTTCGAACGGCTCGTGGGGCTCTTCGACCGGGCCATCCTCGACGTCGAGACCACGCTCAAGCCCCGCGCCTTCGGCGCGCTCCTGCGCCGCGCGGGCGAGCGCGTGCTCGGCGACGAGGCGCCCGAGGCCGAGCGCGATCGGCTCACCGACGCCATCTCGGTCGCGGCCGACGGCCCGATCGAGGAGCTCGCGTTCGTGGGCACGGGCTACGGACGGCAGACGCTCCCGTTCCCCAAGGAGGCCGTGCGCAGCGAGATCCTCTGCCACGGCCGCGGCGCGCACCGGGTCTTCCCCGGCACGCGCACCGTGCTCGACATCGGGGGGCAAGACACCAAGGCCATTCAGGTCGACGACGGCGGCGTGGTGACGTCGTTCCAGATGAACGACCGCTGCGCGGCGGGCTGCGGGCGCTACCTGGGGTACATCGCCGACGAGCTCAACCTCGGGCTGCACGAGCTCGGCCCCCTCGCCCTCAAGGCCCAGCGCGCGACGCGCGTGAACTCGACCTGCACCGTCTTCGCGGGCGCCGAGCTGCGCGAGCGCCTCGCCCTCGGGGAGCGCCGCGAAGACATCCTCGCGGGCCTGCACCGCTCGATCATGCTGCGCGCGATGTCGCTGCTCGCGCGCTCGGGCGGGGTGAAGAGCGAGTTCACCTTCACGGGCGGCGTGTGCAAGAACCCCATGGCGACGCGCGTCTTGCGCGAGCTCGTGGCCGAGAACTACGGCGCGTCGGTCGAGATCAACACGCACCCCGACTCGATCTACATGGGCGCGCTCGGCGCGGCGATGTACGGCATCGACGACGTGCGTCGCGGCGCGGGGCGGCTGCTGCCGACCTTCGTTCAAGCCGCGGGGGAGGCGTAGATGGGCGAGCATCTGACCGCGGGCATCGATCCCGGCGCGAGCCTCGTGAAGGTCGTGGTGGCGCGCAGCCGCGCGGGCCGCGAGGGCGCGGTGCTCGGGCGCTCGGTGCAGCGCATCCGGCGGCGCAGCGTCGACGACGTGGTGCGCGCCGCGTTCGAAGAGGCCCTGGCGGGCGCGGGCGTGTCGCCGAACGAGCTCTCCTACGTGGCGACGACGGGCGACGGCGACTGCGTGGGCTTTCGCACGGGGCACTTCTACAGCATCACCACGCACGCGCGCGGCGCGATCGAGCTCTGCCCCGAGGCGCGCGCGGCGCTCGACATGGGCGCGCTCCACGCGCGGGCGCTCAAGATGAGCGACGAGGGCCGGGTGCTGGCGCACCGCATGACGAGCCAGTGCGCGAGCGGCAGCGGGCAGTTCCTCGAGAACATCGCGCGGTACCTGGGCGTGCCGCTCGAGGACGTCGGGGCGCTCTCGACGCAGGCGTCGCAGCCCGAGAAGGTGTCGAGCATCTGCGCGGTGCTCGCCGAGACCGACGTGATCAACATGGTCGCGCGCGGCACGCCCACGCCCGACATCTTGAAGGGCATTCACCTGAGCATCGGCGCGCGGCTGGTGCAGCTCGCGCGGGCCGTGGGCTCCGAGGGAACGGTGCTGCTCACGGGCGGCCTCTCGAACGACGTGGGCCTCGTGGCGACGCTGCGCGAGCTCGCCGCCGAGGAGCGCCCCCGAAAGGGCAAGCCCGTCGCGTCCATCGCGTTCGAGACGCACCCCGACGCGGTGCTCGCGGGCGCGCTCGGCGCGGCGCTCCTCGGCGCGTGGCGCTACGAGCAGCTCGAGCGCCGCGGCCAGCGGCTCACGCCCGTGCGCTACGCCTGACGCTCACCGCGCGGGCGACCACTCGTGCTCGATCGCCGCGGGAAAGCGCGGGCTCAGGCGCTCCCCCACGAGGTGCCGCACGTCTTCGACGAGGCGCCGCAGGGGGGCGGCGCGGCGGCCGTGGAGGGCGAGCACGTGGCCCGAGCAGGGCTCCTCGGCGGAGGCGACGTTCACGCGGTGCTCCACACGCAAGAGGCCCGGCTGCTGGAGCACGCCGAGCCGCTGCGTCGCCTCGGTGAACGCTCCGAGCCCGAGGGCGAGCGGGCTCATGATGCGCTCCTTGAGGGTGGGCGGGCCGGTGCGCGCGACGAGCTCCTGGCGCAGGGCCTCGGCGCGACGGCGGGCCTCGGCGCTCGGCAGGAGCGCGCGCGCGGCGGCGAAGGTGGGCATCACGGCGCGGGCCTGCTCGCGCATGCGCGCGGCGCGCTTGCGAAGCAGCGGGCTCGGCGACGCGGCGAGGCGCTCGGAGGCGCGGAGCCACGTGTGCGAGAGGCGGTAGACCGACGCGCCGAGGCGGCGGAAGTCCTCGTCGTAGAGGGACCTCTGCAGCGCCTCGAGGGCCTCGGGGGTGAAGTGCGGGTGCTGGAGGTGGAGCGCGAAGCCGTCCCAGCGGCGCAGGTCGGGGTTGCGCGCGTAGCGCGGGAGGAAGCGCCCGTCGCGCAGCACCTCATCGAAGAAGGGCGTGCCGGGGAAGGCGAAGTAGATGAGGATCTGCACGAGCGAGGGGTCGAGCGCCATGAGGTCGTCGAACTCGCGGCGGATGCGGGCCTCGTCCTGGTAGGGGAAGCCGATGATCATCGAGCAGAGCGTGCCGACGCCGTGGTCGTGCAGGTCGCGGTGCAGCTCGCCGAGCGGCCGGCCGTGAAGCTTGGCGTAGCCCGACTGCTCGCCCTCGAACGCGGTCCACACGAGGTCGAAGCCCATCTCGCTGACCTCGGCCGCGGTGAACTGCGAGAGCCCCTTCACGCTGCCGAAGCCGAAGATGCACAGCGGCTCGCCGCCCCTGCGCACGGCCTCGAGGAACTCCTCGGCGCGCTTCTTCTGGAGGAAGAAGTCCTCGTCGATGAGCGCGAAGGAGCTCATCTCGTAGCCGTCGCGCGCGGCGCGGCGGCGGGTCTCCATCATGGCCTCGTAGATGTCGGCGCCGCCGCCGCGGAGCTTGACGTACTTGCGTCGAAAGAAGTGCGACGTGCAGCAGAAGTCGCAGCCGTTGGCGCACCCGAGGCCCGCGGTGACGTGGCCCACCACCGTGGGCTGCTGGTACCCGAGGAAGCGCGCGGCGGGCACGGGCGAGTGCGCGGGGCGCACCGGGCGGTCGAGGGGCTCGTTGAAAAGCCTCCGCATGAAGCGCACGCCCTCCTCGCGGCACACGTGGTCGGAGCACGGCGCGAGGAGCTCGTCGGGCAGCACGGTGCCGTAGCCGCCGAGCACGACCTTCGCGCGCGGAGAGACGCGGCGGATCATCGCCACCATGGCCCGCACCTTGTGAAAGGTGGCGACGACGAAGTTGATGCCGACGTGGGTGTAGTCGCCGCGGCGCAGCTCGCGCTCGAGCTCCTCCATCGAGGGGTAGTGCAAGACGACGGTGGGCGCGTCGAGGTTCTCGGCGATCAGGTCGAGGCCCCACACGCGAATGACCTGGCGCAGTGAGAAGGCGCCCTGCGCGCGGGTGACCTGGGCGTGAAAGAGCTCGGCGCCGACGGAGTCGCCCTCGCCGGGGCCTCCGAAGGGACGCACGACGCTGGTGAGCAGGAGGCGCGGGCTCGAGGTCTCCATGGGCCGACGTGAGTGCCCCACGCGGCGGGCGCGCGCGTGACCATGGTCAAGCGCGCGGTCGAAACGTCACGTCACGCGCTGGAGGAGGTGCAAGACCTCGCCGGGCGCGGTGAGCCCCATGGCGACGAGCACGCCGGCGTAGCGGGCCATCTCGATGAGGGCGCCGCTCGACCGGGCCGCGGCGCGGATCACCGCGAGGTCGGTGCTGTTGGTGATGGCGTCGCGCACCGGGTCGCTCACCACGAGCAATTCGTAGAGGGCGATGCGTCCCTTGAAGCCCGTGTTGTTGCAGAGCGCGCAGCCGCGGCCGCGCCGCAGCGCGTGCTTCTCGCCGGGCATGAACGCGCCCACGCGGTAGAGCATCTCGACGGTCTGCGCGGGGTACTCGAAGGGCTCGGCGCAGCCCGCGCAGGTGCGGCGCACGAGGCGCTGGTGCAGCACGCCCACGAGGCCGTTGGCGATGGCGTAGCGCTCGATGCCGAGGTCGGCGAGGCGCACCACGGCCTCGAGGGCGCCGTTGGTGTGCACCGAGGTGAACACCAGGTGGCCCGTCATCGAGGCCTCGATGGCCATGCGGGCCGTCTCGAGGTCGCGCGTCTCGCCCACCATGATGACGTTCGGGTCCTGGCGCAGGAGCGTGCGGAGCACGGTGGCGAAGGTCACGCCGATGTCGGGCTGCACCTGCACCTGCGTCACGCCGTCGAGGTGATACTCGATGGGGTCTTCGACGGTGACCACGTTGATCTCGGGGCGCCGCCGCGCGTGCAGCGCGCTGTAGAGCGTGGTCGTCTTGCCCGAGCCCGTGGGGCCCGAGACCAGCACGAGCCCCTGAGGGCGCGCGATGAGCTGCGTGAACACCTGGCGCATGCGGTCGACGGGGAAGAGCGCCTTGAGGTCGGTGATGTTCGCCTCGGCGTCGAGCACGCGCAGCACCACCTTCTCGCCGAGCTTCGAGGGCATGGTCGACACGCGGAGGTCGACCATGCGGCTGCCCGCGCGCACCGAGATGCGTCCGTCCTGGGGCTTGCGCGTCTCGGTGATGTCGAGGCGCGCCAGGAGCTTGAGGCGGCTCACCACGGGCTTGCCGAACTCCGCGGGGAGAAAGCCCTGCGTGCTCTGGAGCGCGCCGTCGACGCGGTAGCGCACGAGCACCCCGCGGCGGTCGTGCTCGAGGTGGATGTCGGAGGCGTAGATCGACAGGCCCGTGGCGATCATCTCGTCGACGAGGGCGACGATCTGCGGCCCCGCGGCGGCGCTGGCGCTCGCGGGCGGCGAGCGCACCGAGCGCGACTCGTCGTCTTCGATGTACTGGAGCTGCGCGGCCTCGGGCGCCCGCGACGCGCGCGCCGCCGCGGGGTCGACCATGCGCTGCCACTCGTCGGCCCCCACGGCCACGTGCCTGAGGCGCAGGCCCGGCAGCGCGCGGGCGAGCGTGTCGCGCGCGGCGGCGTCGTGGGGGTCGACCATGCCCACGGTGAGCGTGCGGCCCGAGAGCTCGAGGGGCACCATGCGCCCGCGGCGCAGCGCGGTGTCGGGCGCGATGGACCAGAGCTTGGGGTCGAAGCGCCGCCCCGCGAGGTTCACCCAGGGCACGTCGCGCTCGAGCGCCGAGCGCTGGAGCCGGTCGGCCACGAGCCGCGCGAGCGCGACGCCGAAGAGCGGCACCTGCTCGGCGATCGCGAGCACCACCTCGCCGGGCAGGCGGTAGACCGCCGCGGGCTCGAGGGCGACGCACGTCGCGCTGCGGCGCTGGCCCGTGAGCACCCCCGCCTCGCCGAACACCTCGGGCGCGTCGAGCGAGGCGATGAGCGTCGCCGCGGTGTGCGTGGGGTGACGCGCGTAGACGCCGACCGCGCCCGACTCGATGACGTACATCGCGTCGGAGGGCTCGCCCTGGCGCACGATCTCCGCGCCCGCGGCGAACTCCTTACGCGCGAGGTGGGGCACGACCTGCTCCAATTGCGCGGCCGTGAAGATCGAAAACAGCGGGCTCTGCGCGAGCAGTTCCAGGGGCTGCGACATCTAGACGCGTGTCTACAGCACATCGCGCGCTCCTGGTACTCTCCGAGCGCGTGGGGGGAGCGACGCGAGTCGCGAGAACGCGACGTGCTTGGAGCGGACGCCACCGTCCGAAGACGCGACGCGCTCGGCCCCCCTTGCGCGTGCCTGCCACATGGGCGAAGGAGCATTGTGATGGACATCGGCGAGCGCGTGCCCGCGGAGGTACTCGTGGTGGAAGACGACCCGACCGTGCGCTGGGTGGTCGAGCGGATGCTGCGGCACGCGGGCTACGCCGTGCGCCTCGCGGCGGAGGGGGGCGAGGCCCTCGAGGCGGTGGGCTCGCACGGCGCGTCGCTGCGCGCGGTGTACCTCGACCTCACGCTGCCCGTGGTGACGGGCGCCGACGTGCTCGCGCGCATCCGCGAGCTGCACCCCGCGCTGCCCGTGGTGGTCTCGTCGGGCCTCGACGCGCGCGCGATCCACGGCCCCACGCTCGAGGCGGCGACGGTCTTCCTCCCCAAGCCCTTTCAGCCCGACGAGCTGCTCGCGGCGATGACCCGCGCCCTCGAGGACTGACCCGCAAAAAAAATTTCGAAGGCCCTCAAGGTCCGCGCGCCTCGAGCCGTTCACCCGCATGTCGCGGGCGCACGTACCCGCGAGGGAGCGTAGCGACGATGACCCGAGGAGCTGCCCTGACGACCCGCGGCCTGCGCATCACGGCCTTCGCGATCTTCACCGCCCTGTGCCTCCCGGCGGCCGCGGGCGCGCAAGCCCTCGGCCCCGGCGCGGCGGCCCGGCCCGACGCCCCCCTCGACACCGACCACGACGGCGTGCCCGACCACGCCGAGACCGACGACACCGACGGCGACGGCGTGCTCGACGCCCTCGACGCCGACGACGACAACGACGGCGTGCCCACCCGCGAGGAGCGCCCCGGCGGCCTCGACCGTGACGCCGACGACGACGGCGCCCCCGATTACCTCGACGACGACGACGACGACGACGGCGTGCCCACGCGCGACGAGCGCCAGGGCGGCGTGAGCCGCGACACCGACGGCGACGGCCTCGCCGACGACCTCGACGACGACGACGACAACGACGGCACCCCGAGCCGCGACGAGCGAAGCGCGGGCGTCGACCGCGACGCCGACCGTGACGGCGCCGTCGACCGCCTCGACGACGACG